>NZ_CAWUDP010000079.1:0-45466 GCF_963920835.1 Scytonema sp. PCC 10023 | reverse complement strand
TTTGGGCTTTGATTTAGTTGCTCAATCTGCTGCTACCGAATGTGTTTCTTAGGAGATTATCCGAACATGATATTAGTCCTCTTCCACGAAAACAAGTATTGTAGGGTGGGCAGTGCTTACCTTATTTTGCCCACTACATCCGGGTTTTGCGTTCGCACTGCCCACCTTACGTGTAGTTCAAAAATCTGCGGAGGAGTCCTATAATTCTTTTAAGTTGTAGACAAAGCAATCATTAAACATACAAATAATAGAACCAGCAGCAAAACCAACGCCTGATTGCGTCTCATCCAACTTCTGACAGTTGCACCAAAGCTGCTAGCGTAACGCTGCTGCTGCAACTCTTGCTTACTCTCTTCGATATTTTGGTAGAGAATGCATTCTTTAGCAAAAGGACGTTGGGGAAAATTGCAAGTATCATCAGCGTGGTAAGTGCAGGTGTCACAGAGATATTCCTTCCCAGTGGCGCGGTGTAAGGGAATCCCAGGATGTCCATAAGCTTTCAACTGGTTACCACAATGAGGACAGGTGACAGCTTGGGAATTCACGGGTTGATGACAACGAGAGCAAGTTGCAGTGTCCACAGCTTGAGCGTTCATGAGCAAACATCTTGATTTTAGCCATTCACTCACAACATTGGGTACAAAATACTCATCTACGAGTTTTCAATATTCATTAACAAAGCTCGAACACTCGTGAGCGAGTCATAAAAACTCATTCACGAGTTCCAAACACTCGTCCACGAGTCATAAACACTCGTCCACGAGTCATAAACACTCATTCACGAGTCATAAACACTCATTCACGAGTCATAAATACTCGCCCACGAGTTCTAAACACTCGTCCACGAGTTATAAACACTCGCTGACGAGTTCCAAACACTCATGGACGAAAAAAAACACCTCGTTTTGCAAATCTTAAGACTCAGAAGCAGGTTTGACAGGTTTGTTTCTGATGGCTTTAAAGCGATCGCCTAATTGTTCAGCAACGCTTTTTAAACCAGGGGTCTTTTTAGCGGCTGTTTTCACGTAGTCATAAACCGTTAAACTACTGCTCATGGCTTCACTACCCACAGTCAATAAGGTATCATCTACCTGTTCGCTCAGTTGCCGCAGTGCAATCAAAAGTTCGGTGAGTGTAGCGGCTAATTGATAATCCCGGACAAATTCCTGGATGTCAAAACTTGCTGGTAAAATATCGGGGTTAGATTGAGCAGCCGTGAGGCTATTGTTGACAAAGGCTAAACTTTTGTCGCCCATTTTAAATAACCTGCGCCGTTCCTCGGTACTTAAGGTAATGAGGAAAGGTAGCTTTTTTTGAATTGTTTGCAACGCTGCTTTGATTTGTTGCATATCTTCGGGGGAAAGGGAAGCGGTGATATTTTGGTATGCCATCGTATAATTACCTTGAGATTCTACTAGTTAAGTAGCAATGACTGCTACTTTTAGGATTCCCACTGGTTAATCAAATTACACAACTTGATAATTCAATTTTTACTTTGTCATATCAGGTTCGGTTGATTACTTATCATTCCTGAAGAACCCCACCCCGCAATCATCTGCGCTTAGGCTCCCCTCCCCGCAAGCGGGGAGGGGATAAAGGGGTGGGGTGCAGTTAACGTGGGAATCATAACTAATTAGCCGAACATAATATCATGCGTCGTAACGCCGATGGAGATGGATACTTACCAGCTTCTATCAGGGCTTGCCGTTCCGGAATACGCTCATTATTGTTAAAATCTAGAATGCGTGCAGTAACTTCTCCAATATCTGTCAACGGTTGAATTACAGCGCCCTCTAGCCGAAAGTGTTCTCCCCAAAAATCTCTACGTGGGTTGAAGAACCGGACGAGTTCCCCAGTGCGCCAATTAATTGATCCCAAATCAGTTCCTTTTTGAAGGTTGCAGAAAACACAGGCGTAGCAGAGATTATCCTCTGTTGTGGCTCCACCGTGTTTGACGCTAATTATATGGTCAACTTGACAACCCGATGGTGCTTCTATTTCTAGAATAAGGCAGTACTCACACAGGTAGTCAGCACGGGCTGCAACTAAACGCCGAAGTTCTGAATTAACGTAAGGACGAGACATTGTGAATACTTACTCAGCACTAATATACTTATAAGCCCGTGCTTTTGCTAGCCGCATTATATGCTCTAGCGTCAGGAAATGGTCTAATTCCCGCTTTTCCTCTGGCGTGAGTTCCCCCATTTTGTGTTTATACACTAGGTCTTCTAAACGGTCTTTTGCTGAATCTGAAAGTTGAAAATTGACGACGCTTTCGGGAGTGGTTCCAGCAGCAATAAAGTCAATGATTTCGTCGTAAACTTTTGTTGTTTGGGTAGGTGTATTCATCAGCGTGTCCCTCTTTATTGCTCATCGAAAATTTGGGTAGAAACCCCGTCCTTGTAGGACGGCTTTATTTTTGGTTTTGGGATGAGTGGTGAAAACTGTCACCACTCAGAGAATGCTTGTTACCGCCTTGGATGTACTAACTACGTTCGATGTTTTGTATTCACCTTTCGTCCGGACAGTTACAGACTCGTGTTTTTTACCTGTACGCATAACAAGTGGCGATAAGCCCGTGTGTATAGATCCCTAAGCCCTTCGGGCACGCTTCGCGAACGCTACTGACGGTAAAGAGAGGTTACAGACTAGGGAGGCATCCAGTAACATCTTGTGAGCTACCACGCTCAGATAGTTCAGTCTGGGTTCGTACCCTAAGCTAGACACTGTTTTAGTCTTGGGTTAAAAGGTTGGTGAATCCTCCTCTTCCAAGCCCCAGCCCTTTAGGGTGGGGTTTGTGACTGTACTTCTATGCTACTTTCCAGGATTTTGCTAGCGTTTGAGGTTCTGGCAGAGGTTCACCATTTTCTAAAGATGTCTCAATTAACATTTCTATCACTTCTTGAGCATTCTTGAGAGCTTCTTCGTAGGTGTCTCCGTGGGTGCAAGGCTGCATGACATCAGTAAACTCAGGCAAGAAAACTACATAACATTGGTCTTCTTCTGACCATTGAATAACGATTGTATATTTCATTCTTCTGTCTCCTCTGTCTGCTCTTCTTCCATTTTCTTTAGTTCTGCAAGTGCTTGACTTACTTGCTTTTCTAAATATATTTTGGCATCACTACCATCTTTGCCAGAAATGATAATAGCTTTAGATAATTTTGGATGTATCCATTTACTATGGCTACCTTTCTCAGGTTTATAAGTAAATCCAGCTTGCAACAACAAGCTTTTGAGTTCTCTGATTTTTTTGGGCATATACTCAGCTTACATTCTCACTTGCTCACCTCTTCTTATTCTTCCCATTATCTCAACCTCTGATGAAAAAAATGATTTTATGCCACTTTCAATGACTTTCCTAACGTTTGAGGTTCTGGTAGAGGTTCGCCGTTTTCTAAAGATGTTTCAATTAACATCTCTAGTACTTCTTGAGCATTTTTGAGAGCTTCTTCGTAAGTCTCGCCGTGAGTATGGCAAAACTCTCCCCATTCAGGAAAACTGACAACAAAACAATCATCTTCGTCAGACCATTGAATAACGATTGTATATTTCATATTTATTCATATATATTGAATATCAAATTCTGATATGACTTATCATTTTCGTTTCACCTCACCCTGCCCTTCGGGCACCCCTCTCCTTAGTAAGGAGAGGGGATGGGGGTGAGGTTGTTTTACTTCTCTAATTCTGCCAACTTCTTCTGAGCAAACTCCCGCACTTGCTCATCGGGGTCATTCTCCGCTCTGTCGCGCAGTAGTGGTAAAGTTTGGGGACGGTGAGGATGTTGTTTGACAATTATCTCAAGTGCAATGCGTCGAGGATTGGTTTCATGGTTTTCCTCATGCTCAAAGGGGTCATTGAGAGCGCAGTTGTAGAACAATTCAAACATCCCAGGCTCATCTTTGAACCCCTTAGCTAATTCTCGTAACGCTGCATATTGCACATCCAAATGATCATCAGCAGTGGCGCGACCTTCGAGCCAGGCTAGGGTAGCGGCGTCATCTTTGTAGTTGTTGGCTAATGCTTGGACTGCTGCACCTCGCACATCCCAATCATCATCAGCAGTGGCGCGGTCTTTGAGGATGGCTGAAGTATCAGCGTCATCTTTGTAGTTGCTGGCTAATGCTTGGACTGCTGCATATCGTACACCCGAATCATCATCAGCAGTGGCGCGGTCTTTGAGGATGGCTAAAGTATCAGCGTCATCTTTGTAGTTGCTGGCTAATGCTTGGACTGCTGCATATCGTATACCCGAATCATCATCAGCAGTGGCGCGGTCTTTGAGGATGGCTAAAGTCTCGGCGTCATCTTTGTAGTTGCTAGCTAATGCTTGAACTACTGCACCTCGCACAGACGAATCATCAGCAGTAACGCGTTCTTTGAGCCAGGCGAGGGTAGCGGCGTCATCTTTGTAGTTGCTGGCTAAAGCTTGAACTGCTGCACCTCGCACAGACGAATCATCAGCAGTAACGCGTTCTTTGAGGAAGGCTAAAGTATCGGCGTCATCTTTGTAGTTCTTGGGTAATGCTTGGACTGCTACACGTCGCACACGCCAATTATGATCAGCAGTGGCGCGTTCTCTAAGGAAGGCTAAAGTATCGGCGTCATCTTTGTAGTTGCTGGCTAATGCTTGGACTGCTGCACCTCGCACACGCCAATTATGATCAGCAGTAACGCGTTCTTTGAGGATGGGGAGGGTATCTTTGTCATCTTTGAAGTTGGTGGCTAATGCTTGGACTGCTGCATATCGCACACCCGAATCATCATCAGCAGTGGCGCGTTCTTTGAGGATGGCGAGGGTTGCGGCGTCATCTTTGAAGTTGCTGGCTAATGCTTGGACTGCTGCACGTCGCACATCCGAATCATCATCAGCAGTGGCGCGTTCTTTGAGCCAGGGGAGGGTATCTTTGTCATCTTTGAAGTTGCTGGCTAATGCTTGGACTGCTGCACGTCGCACATCCGAATCATTATCAGCAGTGGCGCGTTCTTTGAGGAAGGGGAGGGTAGCGGCGTCATCTTTGTAGTTGCTGGCTAATGCTTGGACTCCTGCACCTCGCACATACGAATTATCATCAGCAGTGGCGCGTTCTTTGAGCCAGGCGAGGGTAGCGGGGTCATCTTTCCAAGCCGTTGCAACTGGTGCGATCGCTTGGGTGCGAATTTCCTGAACTAGTTTTGTCTCTTCTTCATCTTGATAGGGTATGTAATAGTAATTTAAGTCGTATTTGGTTAAGTCTTTAAAGCGGTTCAGTAATTGCTGAGCAGTTTTTGCAATTACCGTCCTATTCCTTACATCCGAAAGACACTTAGCCGCTAAAAACAAGTTGCTAAATTTCTCCGCCTCACCATTCTGCGCCATTAAATAATCAAGAATTTCGCCAACAAATTTTGGCTCAATCATTCCTGCAATCAACCGCAAGACTTCATGCCAAGTTTCATCACGCCAGTGTTTACCAAAAACTTCTCTCTTAAGTTCTTCAATTTCCAGGGTACGCGATTCTTTAAACTGCCAAACAAACTCCCAAGCACAGAAATACTCTAAAAACGTCCGATGGACAAAGGCATAGTAATCTGCACCCAGGAAACATAACATAAAGTTGCGAGTCCGCAGTTGATTTATCATCAGCTTCGCAGCTTCTCTGGCTTTATCAACTTCTATGCTTTTTAAATACTCAGTCAAAATTCTTTCTAAATCATTCGCACTTATCAAATTGCCTGCCAAACCTTTTTCACTGGTTTGCATATGGTAAGCAACTTGACGCAGCATCGCTTGCTTATCTTTATAATCTATCGTTTTGGGGTCTAACCTCTTATCTTCTATCAAAGCACGTTCTACATCCCATTGATGCAGCAGCACCCGCGATGCTTGATTGTAAAGTTCGGCTCTATCTCTTGGCAGTTCTTGGTTACGATTCAAAATTGCCATCATTGTCAGCAGCAAGGGATTTCCTGCAAGTTCTGCTATCGATTTTGATGTGTCAATTGCTCTTTGCAGTCGCTCTTTTTTTCTCTCTCCATCAACCTTATCTGTAAAAGTGTCAGAATGCCAACGGTTGATAAAATCCTGAATTTGTTCTGGTTCCAAATCTTGCAGCATGAAATGCTTAAACTCAGCATCTCGCAGGCGTTGCGGTTTGTAGCCAATAACGCGAGAAGTCACAATCACCTGCACATTGGGATAGTCATTGGTGAAGCGATGAATATCTGTAATGACATCTTCTCGCCTACCAGGGTCAAAAACTTCATCCAAACCATCAAACATCACCAAAGCGTTACCAGCCTTGAGTTGTTCCTGCAATTGATGCTGATTGAGGTGAGCGATCGCACCGCTACATTTATGGAAGAATTCCAGAAAATTATTACATTCTTTGTCCTCCCGTCGCCGCATATAGGCGCGTAATTCAATGAGTAACGGAATTGGCAGATGATTTTTCTTCTCAAGCTGATCAAGAGTTTGTTCTACCCAATCTAACGCCAGATATTGCAACAATGTAGATTTACCTGAACCAGGATCGCCCAAAATGACAAGATATTTATAATTCTGCTTATCCTCAACAATATCTTTAACTGAACGTACTTGCTGTTCAAAATAAACTCGCTTGTGACGCTCTAACTCTTCTAGTGCAATTTCTTCTGCTTCTAGTTCGTTCCTTTCTCGCAGTTGTCGGAGATGTTCTTTAGGCAGTTCGTGAACGTGTGGTAAAACTTGGTGAACTTCCCGCACATTTTGAGGGATAAAGATTCGCCATAACCGCAATTCGTTATAGGCGTAACCGCTCGTATCTAAACTATCTAATTTTAAATTATTGTAGCGTTCGCGAATGGCTTCTTGATATTTAATTAAGTTAAAATCGGGTACAATACCAGCAATTTCTTTAGTGTTTTTTTCAATATTGTTTAACTTTTGCAATTCCAGGATATAACGTAACTCCTCTGACTCGAAGAGAATTTCTTGAACTTGTGTGAAATACTGCTCTGTCAGTGTTTGCCAGTTAAACTTAGGTGGTAAAGGTTTTAAATGAAGCCTTCGCCAGCTATCTTCCAGAGTTTTCGCCTCTAGAGAATCACAACTAATATCAAAAGCTTGACCAAGAATTTCCTTAACCGAGCGATCGCGGATAAATTTATTGATATCTGTCGTATACTCTTTAATTTCAGCTTCAGACAGTTTGCAACGAACCTTTAACTGCTGCTGCATGAGTTGCAAAAATTCTGTCAGCGCCATAATCACAGCTTTTTGAAGTGGTTCTTGCTGAAAGGGCGCGGTTGCAAGATTATTAAAGATATGCTTGAAAAAATCTTTGGCATAGTCCTTGACTAAATCTTTGACAAAATCTTCGCTGATAATAGTCTTGACAAGAAATCCAACTGCTTTTGTAGCTACCCAGGTAGTGAACCATTCAACTATCATACGCGCTTTTCCTGAGCTTTTGACTACAAGTATATACATCCGCCCAAATTATGTTTCCTGATTTCAGGGTGATTTCAAAAATATCACACTCAGAGGAATGCGATGATTCATATCATGTCCGATTAAACACTTATAATAAAAAGACCCCTCCCCAACCCTCCCCAAGGCATCGGGGAGGGTGCCGTTAGGCGGGTGGGGTAAATTTGGGAATTGTAAGTAATTAAACGGACATGATATCACATCCTATATCTATATATTGACAAATTATTATCGTTGTGCATTGTCTATACCAAAGACTCAGATTCCCGACTTCTTGAAGAAGTCGGGAATCTTGTTGTTCAAGAAAAAAATCCTGAGGATCTTCAGAAAATCCTCATATTCTTTTTTTATTATTCTTAATGAATTAACGTTCAGATACTTTAAATACCTTACAATTCAGTATAAATACAAGCCTGAGCGTTATAAAATGTGTTCTCTACATCACTAAGGTTCTAGAGTTAGTTCTCCATCATGAGTTGTACTGCTCATAGTACAAGTCTCATTCATGACGGAGCTTTGTTGGTCTAACAATAATCTTTGCAAGGAGAGGCAGTGATTTTAATTGATTGGACTAATATGGCTCAATCGGTACTACATGAGAATTGGGAGAATTGGTTGCAACAGCATGAATATACCCTTGTCCTCAACGACTATGCTGAGGATATAGAAATTCAAATGTTTGCGTCTAATCAAACCATATCTTTTGCTGTGTATGCTCCCATCAGTTTTGGCTTAATCTACATTAATATCCCTACTGCTCAAGATGCACTCATGTTGATAGCAAGGCTGAGACACTTGCTGTTGCTACCGTGGGATAGAGTTCAAGATGACGGTTCTTCTCCCGACAAGGAAAACCGTTCTGAAACCTTTCTAACTATAGGAGGTGGAACAATGCAAAAAAAAATTGACACACCAAAAGCCCAAATCTCTCCACAAGAGATGCAACAGGAAGAGGTCATTGACCAACCAACCGTGCTTCAACTTCAAAAAGATACTGCTATTCTAATCGCCTCCCTCAAACAGATGGCAGAACGTAATATTTGCCCAAAAATTGCGTGGCGAGCAATCAAACTGCTCACTCAGTATCAAAAAATTGTCGATCGCCTGCTGGCGCAGTTATAACGTCTAGCTTTACATAAAGGAGCATCGCTTCCTAAGATAGTTTTACGTTAAATATTTTATAAATATTTTAGGAACGCGCTTCCTTTAACCAAGAGTGTCTGGATCTATCCCTAACTCGCGCAATTTCTCTGCTAATGTTTGTGCGCGTTGTTCTGCTGCTTGAATGCGTTGTTCTGCTGCTCTAACACGTTCTTCTGGTGTGGGGTAACGTTTGCCTTGCTCATCGTACCAATAAAGCCATTCCCGCGTCACTCCTCCATAAGTTCCTCGTTGGCAACCAATTCCTAAGCCAACTTCCGGTAACCAAACAGGGTTTTCCTCTTGTAATTCATACTCACCATCAACTAACCGATGCACTTCTAAACGCGGTTTGCGACGACGGCGAGAAGAGTAAACCACGTAATACAATACACCTAACGCTGCATATTCTTCTTTTTTAGTGCTATATTCTTTGCGATAATTTTGGGAAACAACTTCTAGTACCAAAATAGGGACAACGTTTTCGTCCCACAGCACATAACTGGGGCGCAACTCTTCATCATATATACGTTCTACCCCTAAGCTCAAAAATCCATCTGGCACGATAGGAGGTTTATCGGGGTGATAATAAATACCCATATCTATGCCAAAAAACCAGTCCATGCGCTCTGCCCATAGGATTAGCAATATCGCCTTGAGCAAGCCTGGTATCAATTCTTGCAATTCGTTATCCACAGGGGTATCGTCAGAGTCGGGTAGTTCTTCAGCAGAGGGCAAGTACCTTGGCAGGTTAAATAACATGACTGGTTTTCCCCGAAAACTTATCAAAATTACACTGAATTAAACTTCAAAGAATCAATTTTGTTGATACGAAGTTGCGTTCATACATCTTAACCTCATCCCCCTCATCCCCCTCATCCCCCTCATCCCCCTCATCCCTTCAACAACGCTACTTCTGTGGAAATTTCCGGACTTGATACTCGCCTGACTCCACAATGGGGTAGGATTTTCCCATCGCTGCAGTGAACTTGCGCTCAATAGCCTCTAATTCGGCTTGGGGTATCGCTTTCCAATCCTCTTTCGTCGCCCAGTGAATTACCAAAACCACTTCTGTGGGGTCATTCGGATTGATCCAAACTTCTTTACCAAGAAATCCTGGATGTTTAGCCAGCGCCGCTGTCCAAATTTCCGCATCTTTTTGGATATATTTTTCTCTTTGTTCGGGCGGAACTTTCGCCTTAAGTAGTTCGATTATCACACTTTTTATTTCCTGTGTGCGTTTGTCAAAATAGAGTTGTAGTCTATATTAATTATCCTTCCACGATGGGTGTATAGGATAGATTTATGAAAAACAGTCATCTGATTTGAAAAAAGTGATAGAAAGGGATTATGGACAACAACAACTGGATGAAGCAGTTATTAATGCTTGGTATTGGCACAACGTCAGTAGTTGCAGACAAAGTGCGGGAAGTAAGCGACCAACTTGTTAAGGATGGCAAGCTTGATCCCGAGCAAGCCAAAGCAGTTATGGATGATATGGTACAGCAGTTAAAGTCGGAGCAGGGAAGCTGGGAAGGCAATGTGCAACGACAAATGCGAAATATGTTGCAGGATTTAGGGGTGGCTCGTCAGTCGGAAGTGGATGAATTGCGCGGTAGAATTGACCGATTAGAGCGTCAAGTACGCGATTTAGAAAATAAGCTTTGGCGTTAGGGCGTCGTCTGATTTACACTAAGTTTTGTCCTAGTGGTAATCTCATTCCTAGACTACTAAGTAGAGAGGACTGATTTTGAAAGCGATTTTACTCAGCATCGGCTTCATGCTGGTTTGTGTTTTGGTTTTAGTGTTGGCGCAAATTGGCGATAACAAACAGGATATCGCCGTTGCTACCCAGCTGACCGCAACGACTCCAGCACCCATCCAGGTACAAGAAAACAATACCCTAATTGCGAGCAAAACTATGTCTGAAGCTAATGCCATCACCACGCCCTCTGGACTTAAGTATATTGAGTTAAAAGAGGGGACTGGGGCGACTCCGAAAACTGGACAAACAGTTGAGGTTCACTACACTGGTACTCTGGAAAACGGTACCAAGTTCGATAGTTCACGCGATCGCAAACAGCCCTTCCAGTTTAAACTCGGTGTCGGACAAGTCATCAAAGGCTGGGACGAAGGACTGAGTACTATGAAAGTAGGCGGTCGTCGTCAGTTAATTATACCCCCAGAGTTAGGTTATGGCGCTCGTGGTGCTGGTGGTGTCATTCCACCTAACGCTACTCTAAACTTTGATGTGGAATTGCTCGGAGTCAAGTGATAGCTAATAGAGCAATCCTACTTGATTTGTGTGAAAGTGCCTGCGCTAAGCGCATAAATTGAAACCCTCAGAATCCCGACTTCTTAAAGAAGTCGGGATTCTTGTTGTTCACTCAGTTTCAATAATTGTTCGGTTTGAGTAAATTTTTAAATTTGGTAAATTGTGGGTCAAACAAGAGTTTAATATTGCCTGTTGGACCATTACGATGTTTCGCTACGATCACCTCGGCAATTCCTCTTTCAGGGCTGTCGCTGTTATAGTAATCATCTCTATACAGCATTAACACTAAATCCGCGTCCTGTTCGATACTTCCACTTTCTCTTAAATCGGATAACATGGGACGCTTGTTAGTCCGTGCTTCTACTCCTCGACTCAACTGAGATAGAGCAATCAGTGGGACAGATAATTCACGCGCTAAACTTTTGAGACTTCTGGTAATTTTTGATAATTCTTGTACGCGATTATCGCCCGCTCCTTCCATCAATTGCAAGTAATCTATAATTATTAGTCCCAGTTCTGTACCCAATTCCGCTTGCAAGCGCCGCGCCTGACTCCGCATTTCTGTGACTGTAATATTCGGCGTATCGTCAATATAAATTGGCAATTCTTCGAGCGTACTAATAGCACGGCTTAAAGGTTCCCATTGAGTTTGACTGATGCGTCCACTCCGCAAATAACCACTTTCAATTCCCGCTTCGCTCGCCAACAGCCGCTGTACCAGTTGTTCTTTTGACATTTCCAAGCTGAAAACAGCAACTGGTAATTTATATGAAGATGCAATATTATGAGCGATATTCAAACAAAAAGCGGTGTTGTGAACGCAAATATCATTGGCAACAAAATTGTGGGTTACTGGAATTGTCAAGTCATACACTTGTTTGTATCCCACTGATTCTATAGAAACGATTTCATCCCAATAGACTTCCCCTGTGGCTAATGGTTGTAAGGATAAATCTTCTAATGTATTTGCCATTAAAAAACGTTCTTGTGATAAAGCTTGTTTATCCACATGAATATTTGTGTGTGCTTTGATTCCAGCCCTACGTGCTAAAACTGTCCACGGTTCTTCATCTTTGGCTGCTGTTATCTCCTGGGATGTTTCTACTGGAATGAAATCATAATTAGTCTTACTTTTCACAGGATCTGAAAAACCTCTCTCCAAACCTCTCTCCTGGAAGGAGAGAGGCTTTGAATTCTCCCCCTTCCCTTTTAGGGAACTCGGGGCCCCCAGGTCGTGGGGATTAGGGTCAGGGGGTTGGGGGGTTAGGTTTTGCGTTGCTTTTTCCACATAACGTGAAAAGTCAGCATAATGAGTTTGGTACCTCTTATTAATTAAAGCTGCTTGTACTTGTAATAAAGCGGTTTCTTTGCCAAAAATCCCAATTTCTGAGAGAAAAGTTTGAAGAGATTCGGTATCAGTAATATCTAGTTGCCAAGCGTGTCTAGAAGTGTTTTTGTATTTAACAGATCGCTTGTTCAAAGTTGCAATGATGCCAAATCTCAGCAGCAGATGTTGTACCTGTCTTGCCAGTTTCTCGCTAACAGTGCAATAGCCTAATTGTACCTGATCACTTGCAAGCACCGTAGCCCAACCATCTGTGGCAAAGAGGCGATTGAGGAATAAAGAAACTTGCGATCGCTCTAGTTGAAAGATACAAGCAGGAATTATTTTTTCCTCAGCTTTTTTGCTCCATAGCGCCTGATTCTCTAGCCACTCAATCAAAGGGTTTTTTTCCTCTTGACACATACCAGCATACAGTATTGAGGAACGCTCAGGGCGAGAATTGCAAACTTTCAGTTGAGGAGAAAAGCTGATAACAGCATTTTGGAAATCTTCCTGAATCAAAGGGTTTATATTTGTCAATTCAGCTGTTATGTCTGTCAAACAACCATCTCCTATAAAGTAGGCAAGTAGTTTGACTTCACATTCACGAATTTTTTTTGTACCAAATACATTTATTCTGCGAGGTACAGCAATTTTATCACCTACTTTCAGATCTGAAACTGGACGCCATCCATCAAGAGTCAAATAAGGATGAGTCATGGTCGTTTCAACATATCGCCCCAGTCGAGTTGTAACGCCTAAAACTGGTTTGATACCGTCATCGACAAATGCAGATGGTTGAGCAATCTCTAATTTCCAATCGTCTGTTAAGGTTAGTAGGTCTGCATGACGACGATGATAAATTTCTTCAATAGTAGAAATGGAACCATCTGCGAGAAGAATTTCTGTGTTATGTGCTATACATTTTCCCATTGATGGACGACCAGCAACAATAATCAAATCAGAACGCTGAAAACCGTTAGTCATTGCATCTAAATCGTAAAACCCGCAGGGAATACCTGGTAAGGCGACACCTTCATTGCGAGTTTCAATATCTTGAAAAGTATTAATTAGGGTGTTAGAAATGTGCACCAGACCAACTTGAGGGCGTTCTTGAGTGACGTTGAACACTTTTTGTTCTGCTTGGTCTAAAACTATTGGTAATTCGGTTTCTGTCTGGTAGCCCAAATGCACTATTTCATTACCAGCTTTGATTAACCGACGCCGCAGGTATTTTTCCATCACCAACTCGGCTAAAGCGTCGATGTTGACGGCTGATACTGTGCGGTCTACTAGTGTTGCTAATTTATTTCTACCGCCAACACGCGTGAGCAAATCGTGGTCGTTTAGCCAATTTATCACCGCAAGCAAATCTGTGGGCTTACCTTGACTGTGTAGACGTTGCGCTGCTTGATAGATATCTTTATGAGCGTTAATGTAAAAAGCTTCTGGAATCAGGCGATCGTTCACTCTGCTGATCGCTTCCGGATCTAGCAAAATTCCCCCCAATATCGCTTCTTCCGCCTCAATGTTTTGAGGAGGGAGGCGATCCATACCATTACCTTGAAAGTTTAGTTCTTCAGACATAAATGAATTTAGATTTTAGATTAGGGTTCAACTATTACCCTTATAGACCAAAATCTACATTTCCAATATGTGTGTCGTTTGAAGCGTCTTTACACCATTAAGATTTATAACTAATTTGAAAGTGAGTCTTGAAGAAGTAGGGTGCGTTAAGGAGAGTACGGCACTACTTTAACACTGTATTAAGGTAGAAAAAAGTATAATTTTTTACATGTTTTTAACGGGGCGTATAGCTGACTTTTCACCTCATGTGGAAAAACGAACAAAGGAACCTAGCTCCCCAGCCCCTAACCCTACTAGCGAAGGGGGAGAATTCTAAGTTCCTCTCTCAGTAATAAAAGCTGCTCCTCTTCCCTCCCCTTTGAGGGGGAGGGTTAAAAAGAGGTGGAGAGAGCAATGGAAGCGAGGTTTTCCAGATAAGAGTGAAAACTAAGAGCGTATAGACAATGGTCTTATCGCTTTCAAAGAAACGCAACAGCTTGATTAGCCCAAAGAAAAAACACTACGGATTTAGGAAATGCTGTACTAAGTGTGGTATGAATTCACAAATGTTTTGATGTTTTCTTGTCTGGCAACTCGTTCTCCCATCAGATAAGGCTTGATTTTTTCGGCTAAAACCGGACTACGAAGCATAGAGTAATGGTTCCCTTCTATCTCATGAACATCTACCCCACCAAGTGCGAATTCTGACCAGCCTCTTGTTGGGTCTTGATATTCGTGAAATAAGTCGATTATGTCTTCTGTTGCGCGGAAGAAAACAACTTTACCAGGGTATGTTTTCATTGTGTAGCGCATTCCAGCGGTGACATTGCCTTCAAATACATCAAAAAGATGGCGAAACTGCTCAAATGTAAATTCAGCAGGTAAAAGTTTAAGTTTGATTAATTTCTGCAAAATATAGTTTAATTGTACGTCTAATTCCGAAAAAGTTCGCAATTCATCTATTATTATTTGCTGCGAATACTCACCTAAAGCACCTACTGTACTGTCAGCAAAAGCCGTTAGCACTAGATAGTATTCATTACCCATTTTTTCTATCTGGTTTTTCATATCTGTAGATGTGGGTAAAGGCATATCCAACATTCCTAAAAAAGAAACTTCTTGACCACTAGCCTGCAATTGCTGTGCCATTTCGTAAATGACAACTCCACCGAAAGAGGAAGCAGCAAGGTAATAAGGTCCTTGGGGCTGAACAGACTGCATGACTTTGATATAAGCCGCAGCCATATCTTCGATAGAGTTTAAAGATTCCTCTTGACTGTATAAATTAGGTGGTCGCAAGCCATACAAAGGCTGATCCAAACCCAGATGACGGGATAATTCTAAATAGCAGAAGACATTACCACCAGCTGGGTGAACGCAGAACAAAGGCGGTTTAGTTCCGCCTGGCTGGATCTTGACCAAGATAGACTCAATAGGTGGCATCTTTGCTACCCGATGTTTGTGATGCAGATAATCAATAATTTCTGCTTTACGTTCTCGCAATTCGTCGCGTAACTGTGAAGACAAAGCTCCCTTGGGGGCGCTGTAGCGCAGACGAACTTCTTCATCTAGCCAAAGTTGAATTTCCAACTTTTCTAGGTTAGATAATAATTGATCAACTGTTTTCAAATTTCTCCCTCCTCTATATCGGTTGCAACAGTAATTAGTGTTTTCGCAATTTGCGTAACGTTAGTTTTTTCAGATAGCACCGTTGTTTCGGTGTTTGTTGTACCCGCATCAGAACCTTGCACTCTAGAATTCAGTTCTGGATAATTGTTCTGAATGTACGATGAAAATTGAGCGATTGTTGGAGCTTCAATCATCAGTGTGAAATGAAAGTTTCCTCCTAGTTGTTTTTCTAATTTATTCACCAAAATAATTGCCTTGATAGAACTCCCACCCAGTTCAAAAAAGTTGTGGTGAATGTCAATTTGTCCAATTCCTAAAACTTCCTGCCAAACAAGTGATATTTGCCGTTCCAACTCATTGCGAGGCATAATCCGTGTTTGAGTGTCTCTACCAGCACTAAGAAGCCGTAACTGCTCCCGGTCGATTTCCCCTGTAACTGTCAAGGGCATCTGTGCAAGCTGTACGAAGTCACAAGTAACTGGCGTGCCAAAGTAATCTGTGATCGCATAGTCCTGTATCTTTACAGTTAAGTCTGAAACAGTAGCACCAATGCCCTTGGTGGTGAAATAAGCAGTTAATTTCTGCAACCCATGAGCTTCTATTTCCAAATACTTCTGGATATACGGTTTGCTGCCATCCAAACCTATTAATAAATGTTCTTGGTCATGGTACAAACCTGTCAGCAAAGAATACAGACCTTGGGTGGTGGAAATACTGCAGGAACCTCGGCGATGGAGCCAAGATTGTGCAGGATTATCTTGGCTGATGCCCAAGTTATCCCAGTTACCCCAAACGAAGCAATAACTCTGCCGTCCCTGTTGATGGCGTTGATAGTGTGTAAAGCGTTCTAGAAAGGAGTTAGCAGCAATATATGCACCGATATTAGCGCCGCCAAATAAATCCGCTAAAGAAGAAAAACTAATAAACAAGCTGTTGGGATGGTCTTGCAGCAGTTGATGCAATACCCAGGTTCCTTGTACCTTGGGACGCAGCACTGCCTCTAAGTTGTCCTGAGTTTCTTCTAAAAGCAAATTCTGCCGATATACTACCGCTAGGTGAATGATTCCAGCTAACTCTCCTTGCCATTGAGATAAAGCTTGTGTAAGTGCCTGTTGTACTTGTTCGTGCTGGCAAATATCTACCTGTTGATAGAGGATTTCTCCTGGTAATTGCTCTAATTCTCGATAGACCTCGATTTTTTCAGATAGAGGACTCCTCCCCAGCAATAACAGCTTTGCTTGATAATTTTGCAGCAGATATTTGGCTATCTCTACTCCCACGCCGCCAAGTCCACCACTAAGCAGATAAATACCCCCTTGCTTGAAGGGTAACTCTCCCTTGGGTTGTTGTTCCCAATCTACTTTCTGTAAGCGAGGAACCAAACGCTGTCCCTGACGATAAGCTACCTCCAAAGCTTTTGAGTTTGCTTGGAGTTCTTGGAGAATATAGGCTGCATTGTTCTCTACTTCCTCTAGCAGGAGATCCACATGGCGGACGCGTAAAGTCGGCATTTCCTGAGGAATAGTTTTGAGCAAGCCTAACATCGGCGACTTGGCAGGAGCAATTTTATCTGTGGATGAGGTAGCCTGAGTTTGACTACCAACGCACAGCAAGCGCACCGACTGCTGGGAACCTTGAACCTTAGTTAATGCTTGGATTAAGTACAAGAGACTGTAAATGCTTCGTTCTTGGGCTTGTTGGAGTGCGTCTAAAGAGGGGATATCTGCTGTCAATGAGTCATAAGTCCACAAATGTATAATCTCGGTGACAGGTTGACCGTCATAGAGGATGGACTGAAACAGTTGTTGATAGTGGTCGGGATTTTGCGGGTTGATGCAATAGCTGTTGTCACCTGAGCTAAACTCTTTCCCTATCTGGACGCGGATACATGAGCGATTAGCCGACTGTAGGTGTTGACACAATATTGACCCTAATCCCGAAGAGTCGAGAAATACCACCGTGTGCCCACTCATGGGTTGCAAATCTTGCCATGTGGCTTTTTGCGATCGCCTTTGGCACTGCGCTCCGCGCGATCGCCAAATTTTGTGGTAGAACCAGTCGGGTAGGGTGTTGTGATTACCCATCAAGATGTCGAGCCGTTTGAGAATTGGTTCAAACTCTCCTGTTTGAAAGCGTTGACTCAATTGGCGGCGCTGGATTTTACCAATGGCGGTTTTGGGAATATCTTCCTTAGCCACTGGAATTAAATAATCTGGATTTAATCCCACTTTGTTGACTACAGTCTGCTGGATTTCCTGAAGCAGCTTTTGCAGTTGCTTGTCTTCTACAATCGGTGAATGGAAAAAGATAGCTAATTTCTCTGTTGCACTATCTGCATCTTTGACTGCACAAGCAGCAGTGTATGATGCCTCTACTTGTTCAATTTCTTCAACTACCGCTTCGATTTCATGACTGTGGTAATTGGCTCCATTAATAATAATCGTTTCTTTAGCACGACCTGTGAGCACCAAATGCCCATTAGCAATAAAACCTAAATCTCCAGTGTCAAACCAACCGTCTGCTAAAAACGCTTCGGAATTCGCTTGTGGGTTTTTGTAATATCCCGGTGAAACAGCATCACCTTTGACTTGCAAACGACCAATGCTATCTTCTGGCAAGACATTGTTCTTACTGTCTACAATCCGAATGGTTACTCCGGGAATCACCGCCCCTAAGTCAGTAAAGGTCACACTATTCGGATGCTCTGCCCCAACTCGTTCGATGGTTCCCTGTAAGCAGGATTTGTCTAACCTGTGGAATTTAACAGGTACTGTCTCAGTTGGCTGATGAAAAGTAATAGCCGAAGCCATCTCTGCCATCCCAAAGGCTGCTCGGATTGCCGTTTTCTTCAGTCCATAAGTGACCATATTCTCTAGAAAACTCTCTGCTGTTTTGGCAGAAACGGCTTCTCCGCCCGTAACTAAGAATTTCACGCAAGACAAATCCCAGTTTTGTAGTGCTTCTCGCTTCAGGGCTTCGTTAACTAGGGCATAGGCAAAGTTAGGTGCCCAGCTATGAGTAATGCGGTATCTATCGATTAAATCTAACCAGTTGAGGATGTTACCTAGTACGTATTCTTTTTGAGCATAAACAAGTGTGCAACCCAATACCACGCCACGAATATGGCACATGGAAATACCACCAATATGGTCAAATGGCAGCCAATTCAAGATTGCATCTTCCTGGTCATGTTGATTGAGTAGATTTTCCCCCCTGGCATTAGCGATGAGATTACGGTGGGTCAGTTGAATGCATTTTGGTACTCCTGTCGAGCCGGATGTGAGATTGAAAAATGCCACGTCATCTGGCTGACAGGAATAATATAATTTGTCTGGAAAATTAGTTCTTAAAGCTTCTATAGAAGCAATTTTCAAATTTTCTGCTGGCAGCCACTGGGATAGATATTCGACCTCTTGTTCCAGTGCTTGTGTGGTTAAAATAACTGGGTTATCTAAGAACTTCCAAATATGAACTAGCTTATCTACCGCCTTGTTCGATTCTTTATAGGTTGGAGGTACTTCGGTAATTAGGGGAATAAAGCCCCCCAATAGACAACCCCAGAAAGCGGGAATGATATCGCAACCGAGTTCCAATTGTAAAATGACTTGCTCTTGTGGCTTCAGCCCTAGCTTTCTCAACCCACAGAGAATTCGCTCGGCTTGTGCAAGTAAATCGGCGTAGGATTGCCGAAGTTCTTTTGCATTAGGCAACAGGTAAATAATCCGTCCCTCTACCTGTTGAGCTGCTCTTTGCAAAACTTCTGGCAATGTGGAGGGCGCATTGGATTCATCTGGTAGAGAAGCACCATAGCTGATTGCCAATGGCTTCGGTTGTGACTTTTGTCGTTCTATTTTTGGCTTGGTGTCAGAGGGAATTAATTGTTTAACAGCAGGTGTGCTTAACCTTTTCTCCTCTGGAAGCAAATCTTCGAGATGCAACCGGGAAAGGCTCAAGGTATTTTCTTGCACAACTACTGCGACCTGCTCGATTTCTTGCCTTGACTGGAGTTGCTTTTCTATTTGTTCCACTAATTGGGAATCGAACACCGGCAGACTCATTAGAGCCTGTTTGTTTACTTCCCCTGTGGGAGTCAGCGGCAGATTGGATACTGATATGTAAGCATTAGGCAGCCAAGCTGACGGTATAACCTCTTGCAGATAGGATTGCAGTTGTTCTGGATCAACTGGCTGCTGTGAGACGATGTAGGCGACTAATTCAGGGCGGGAAGTTTCTGCTTTCCTTACTAGTACAGCACAGTCTTCAACTGATACATTTTCTAAGAAAACAGATTCCACTTGGTTTTGAAAATGTTGTAAATCCTGGTCGATTCGTTCATCTTTAACGTTAAAGAAATCTTTTTTCATTTCAAGGTAATTGATATGTGAAACGTGATTTTAGCTATTGTGTTACTCAAGCTTTTTGTATGACAGTATTCTTAACTGAACTTTGGTAATCCGGAAGATTAGTATCAATGAGAACGAAATGAAGAGCCACTCTTTACATATCAATTAAAGAAACTGGCTTGTATTTTTGGCATTTTTTTTGCTCTGAATAGAAAAAATATTATTTTTTTTAAGTACTTATAAAGTAAAATTATTTGCCTGATATGGCAAGTCTTTCAAAGTAATTTTACGGTTAATACAAAAATCTTCTAGTTCAAATATCACACTTTTACCCAAAAGTCTATGAATTTTTGAATTTTTTCTGGCGAGTTTCAGCCTCATCACGTATATATGTCAATACTTATTGGTTACGGATTAATACGGTTGGTGATAAGACCAAAACCGTTACCAACGTGAGTTCGATATATCCTGATTTGACCCCTCTCCAAACCTCTCCCCTTGTAGGGGAGAGGCTTAAAAATCCCATTTTTACGTAGCTCCTCCCTCTCCTACAAGGAGAGAGAGGTTGGGTGGGAGAGGTCCTGAGAACTCACGTGTTACCAGGATGACAATGTAAAGACGCGCCTCCTCTCGTCTCTACACATCACCCAATCTCACCAAAATCCTTAACTGAACCGTATTGGGTTAAGGATTAAGCAGTAAGGAGTTTTAAGAAGGATATAGAGAGAGATTTGGAATAATTTCCAGTTCTTTATAGCCTGTTTGTTGGTCTGGGGTTCTGAGAAAGGTGTATTCTTCGCTGATACCGATGACTATTTCGGCGGTTGTGTAGATAATGCATCCATCGTCGAGATGCCCGCCGATGGTTTTTCCTTGTTTGTCAGAAATTGCAATGTGAAGATGAACCCCAGTGGTGGCTATTGTACCGTTAAGAGAAAGAATTTCAAATTTGTCAGATAAGACTGTACTTGTGTCTTGATTGGCAAAGCGAATTGTTACCACCTTTAAGCTGCCAATCGCAGTTAATATAAACCCTGCTTTAATATTTTCCTGCAAGGCAAAATTCTTTAAACTTTGTTTTAGATCTTCATTTGGTTTGAGTCTAAAAGCAAATATTTTCATTGGATATTATAGAGTCAGGCATTAAAGAAATATTCAATTATAAATGACAAGACGGTGGTGAGCCGCATCCTGGCAATATAATTTCTTTATAAATTCGCTTTATAAATTAGAAAAATTTATATGTTGAATATATGACCTAGTCAATACATAGATCCTATGTAACAACACGGTTTCTCAAATATGCTGTTAATACTATACTGTGTTTTTGACGAGTTTGAATATGTTAGGATGACTGCTTCAATGCAAAAGTTTGAAAGAACAAGTTGAGTTTCTATCACAATTTTGACAAAAAGAATCGTCATGACGTTTATACGATGTGACCTTAGTGCAAAAATCCCTGACCTTTGTCAAGTCATTTCCCCAAATAGGACTATGTTTACAGGTGCATTTAGTGGAGTACATTTATATCAACACGTTCATAAAACGAGAGTAGTTTCTACTATCAATAACTCTTTGCGACCTATAGCAATTCTATAATTATCTCTTGCCTGTCATTGGACAATCTGATATAAAAATTGCTAATTTAACTCCTTTTGACAAGAATTTGGTCGAGTCAAATAGTGTAGTAAAATCTAGAGAAATGTAGTTTTCAACACGAAAAATACACAGATAAATAAAGTACATTAGTTATCTACTTTCGTCTGTGTACCCTACCTTAAGGGAAGCTGCTGCATATTATTCGTAGCTCCGACCAAGAGACACGCGTCAACGGAGTCTACGCAAAGTCGCCATTTCGGCGTCTATTCTGTATTTTTTTGACAAAAATTCAATGGCTTGGCATAGATTGTAGGACAATCTCAAGAACTCAGGGTTAGTACGGAGGATATTTTATATGTTGCCTAACCAATTTAAACGATTGGAGCAAGAAGATGATGTGATTTTGTTAGAAAATAAAATATTTAATGCAGTTCAAATTGTCAATCAAGTGCTTCAAGATCTTGAACCCAAGGGAAATGATTTAAATTTACGTTGTAAAGATAAATTTATTAATAAATATTTTAAAAAAAGGAATGTTCAAGGCATATTTAATAGAGTTGAATGGCAATTTTACCTCCGACAAGGAATCGAATGTGAACTCCTGCTACCTGGTAATAATGGTAGACAAAAAGGCAAACTTGAGATTAGGGTCACTTTAGAATTCTCTCCATCAAAAAAACAATTTTTATCCATGAGTGACGGTGAGAGTATGTCTGACTCTCTATCACGAAAAGACAGTAAGAGTTGCAAAAATTTTGAGATTAAAGTTTCGTTAGACTTTTGTCCTGAGGAAATCATTTCAGAAAAAAATCATGACCAAAACTCCTTGCATTTCTATTCCTCTAACAGTGAGGAAGTATATGTTCCTACGCGACCAATACTAATGCCAAATCTGTGGGAAAATTCCAGTAGAAACTAACCTCACTATCGACTATATAGCGCTTGGTGGTGTTGAGTGCAATACATCAAGAAATAAGAACTACTCATGGAACACTCATGGAACACGAGATTTATAATGACTTCATCCAAACGAGAAGCGCTATATTATCTTGCTGAGTGTTGGTGGTACGAACGACATTACTCACTTACAACTTATTCAATGTAAGAAAGCCCTGCAATTAATTGCAGGGCTAATAGTTTAAGTGAAATACAGCTTATTGTAGGGGCGTAGCGCAAGCATTGCTGCTTTGTAGGAGCCACGCCCTAGATCGAAAATCCCTATCTAGTCCCTAAGGGGTGGGTATTTGAGCGTTTTGGCGTGGCTATCCCAATTGACTTAGCCAAGGACTGACATCTACCGCTAACTTTTGCCCCAGCTTCAACAACTGGCGGCACTGAGCGGTATCCTGATTTTTAGCAGTTTTGGCAACAAAGACTGGGACAATCTGACTGTACAGACAGCTATAGTACAGTTCTTGAGACCGCTCAAGGGAGATGCCAAGATTTAACTGATTTGCCACATCAATTAACCGCTCTAGGCGTTGCAAATCTGCATCAAAAGTCCCGTTGGGATCGTGCAACAATTGCCACAGAGAACGCAATATCAACTGCTCTAACATCTGCTTACCTTCGGGAATGTTCAGATGACAGTGCAGGTGTTTGGCTTCTGTGGCGATCGCCTCTAACTCGACGATGTGATTCCAACTTGATGACGGTTCAGCAATGTCTTGCTCAAGCAAGCGTAAGGTCATCATACACCGATACCCCAAGGCAATTTCTGCTGCTACCTGCAACTCTTGCGGTGCAGGTAGTCCATCGCGGTGGAATGCCATCAACACACCGTAATTATCACGATACGCTTGGGTATAAAGTTGGTCTAAACGTGATAGAGTTTCTTGACTCAACAGGTGCATGAGTCGGTGGCGTTCTTCGGCAAAGAGATTTTGTAAGTTAAAAGACTCTTCACCAAATAGCTGCGTCATCACTAGGATCATGTGAGCTGCACTAGCTTGTTGCAACGCTCCAAACAGCTTTTCTTTTAGCTGAGTGTAGGCACGTCGTCCCTGGAAGGGTTGAATACAACAGTGGAAATCCCAGCCACCAAGATGCAGAACAGCAAACACCAAGTCTTCGCTTTCCCAGGTAATTTCTGACACTAGGCTCAAATTTCCCACGGCAAGAGTCAATGATCCCATCCGTTGCAATTGGTAATCTACCTCGTTAGCGGTGTAGCAATAAACCCGCTTTTGGTACGGATGAGAATGTTTGATCGAACCATTTCCATTTCCATTTTGTAGAGATGTTGGATGCAACGCCTCTACAGGTTTATGATTGGCAAACAGTGAGGTTAAGGCGTACTGGGCTGCAACTTGTTTAAAGCTGACTTGAGCCGTTAGTACCAACTGACGATACACTTCGCCACCGTGTTTGAACAAATCAACATTACTAGCTGCTTGGTTTAGGCGTTTGACGAAGCCTTTTTCCAATTGCACGCCAGCTACATCTCCTGCGAGTTCTAAAGCACGGGCGGCGTAACGCAAAATTTGCGTTCCCTCTGGACGCGAGAGTTCTTCAAAAAACCAGCCGCAGCTGGTGAACATTAGTAAAGCATGACGTTGCATTTCCAGTAGGCGCAGGGCGTCTACTTGTTCAGCAGATGTGAGTTTATGGGTTTGGTGACGCGAGAGGAACTTACTCACATTCTCTGGGGAGCGATCGCGGATCACCTGGATATACTCATCGCGTGCTTGCCAGGGATCACGGAAAAACTGTCTGCCATGTTCTTCATACACCAGAATCAGGCGATCGCGCAGCCAATTCAAGGCATCCCGCAAGGGGCGACGCCATTTTTGGTGCCATGTGCCACCACCACCGCAACCACAATCATCCTGCCATCTATCGACACCGTGGGCGCAACTCCACGCTGTGACTGGCTTTAATTCCACTTCCCATGTAGGAGTATTCAAGCTGAGGTAGTGAGCAAAGTTGGTGACTGTCCAACCCCAATGAGGAAACTCTTTTGTAAAGGCGTAGGCTAATGTTTTCTCGGTTCCTCCCTTGTGATGTCCAAAGGTTTCCCCATCTGTGCCAACAGAAATTAACTGTGCAGGGCGATGATCCCCACGCACCGCAGAACCTATGCGTCCTGCCAAATGACTGGAATTGAACAGGACATCACTAAAACCCATATCCCGAGAGATGGGACCATCGTAGAAGAAGATATCGATGTAAGGGCGGGATTGGAGAGATGAGGGAGATGAGGGAGATGAGGGAGATGAGGGAGATGAGGGAGATGAGGAAGTCATTTCTCCGGCTACTCCCTCTGGTTTCAGTTCTCTAGTGCCTTTCAAAAAGCAGCGATAAGGACGTGTGGGATCAATCTGATTTCCGCCAACTTCGTGCCATTCAGGGTTGGGATTATCCTTGGTGGGCAACAGACGGCAACGTTGTGCTTGTGATGGTGCAAGCACAATAAAGCGAATTCCTTCGTCTACTAAAGCTTGCAAAGTTGCATAGTCTACAGCAGTCTCTGCCAGCCACATTCCTTCGGGATCGCGTCCAAACCGGGATCGGAAGTCTTCTTTGCCCCAGCGGATTTGAGTGTATTTGTCGCGATCGTTTGCCAGGGGCATGATGATGTGGTTGTATACTTGCGCGATCGCATTGCCATGCCCGTTGAGGCGATCGCTACTCTTGCGATCCGCTTCCAAAATTCGTTGATAAACCTCTACATCGTGGCGTTCTAGCCACGACATCAGGGTCGGTCCAATATTAAAGCTCAAATACTCATAGTTATTTACGATCCCCACCACTTCGCCTCGGTCATTTAATACCCTGGCAAAGGCATTGGGACGATAGCATTCGTGGTGAATTCGTTCGTTCCAATCATGGAAAGGCGCTGCACCCGGTTGGCGTTCAATCGAGTCTAGATAAGGGTTTTCGCGTGGTGGTTGGTAAAAGTGCCCATGAACAGTGACGTAAACACCCGTAGCTTGTCTCAGGGGATCAAGCATTTTGGTGTTTTTGATATTTTCAGGTGGCGTCAAATTTGAACCAGCACTAGCTGGCAGTTCAGCAGCAGAAGTCATGGAGTATTTCCAAAAAAATAAACAGTCCTTGCAGTTGCGTCCAAGATAATGCTTACAAACCTTCCTACAGCGGCATTCCAACAACAATTGGTACAGACAACAACTATGAGATAGAACCAAATTTCGAGGTAGCGGTTTTCGTGTTGGGAGTAATCTGCATTATCCAGCAGTCATTTGCCCTGTGCAATCAACCATTGACCAAACCCATATTAACGGCTTTTGTCGTTGGTGCTGCCAAAAATTTAATCGTCTTTTAATATATTAAACCGCATCCTTGGTGTAGAATTTTGGGTTTATTGGAAACTTTTGCAACAAAAGATTGCAAATTCTACTCATACCGCAATCTTATTTTACAAATCTCGCTCTAGAAAGCAAACACTACAATCTTGAAACCGCTCAATGGGAGGGTTGGGAGTATTCTAGAGTCTGGTCTACACAAGTGCTGAGTGCTAAGTACTGAGTGCTAAGTGTATATTGTTTGTTACTTAACAGTTCTTACTCATGACTCAGGACTAGTTGAGGACTACCTCCTCACGCAACTGTCTCTAATACTTTCAGCTCAAAATAACAAATGTCAGGTAAAAACATTGTATTTTTGGTTCTGTTACTGTTTATTCCGGTTTCCATCGCGGCTCATTACTTGAAATGGGGAGACTTAACAGTTTTCATCACAGCGAGTTTAGCCATTTTGCCTTTAGCAGCTTGGATGGGCGCAGCCACAGAAGAAATTGCTGTTGTGGTTGGTCCATCGCTGGGGGGGTTGTTAAACGCTACTTTTGGTAATGCTACGGAACTGATTATTGCCCTAGTTGCCCTAAATGCGGGACTGGTGGATGTGGTCAAAGCCAGTATCACGGGATCAATTATCGGCAACTTACTACTGGTGATGGGTCTTTCGATGCTTTTGGGCGGGCTGCGCCACAAAGAACAGACATTTCAGCCGATAGTGGCGCGAGTGAACGCTTCTTCCATGAATCTGGCGGTGATTGCGATTTTACTGCCTACGGCGATGAAATTTAGCGCTCACGGAATTAGCCAAAACACACTGCAAAATCTGTCCCTTGCTGTTGCTGTGGTACTCATTCTCGTCTATGCCCTAACTCTGTTATTTTCCATGAAAACCCACTCTTATCTTTATGAGGTGGGGATCGTAGAAACAGTAACAGAGGAAACACATCTCAACAAGCCGCCAAATATTTGGTTATGGACTGCGGTGCTGCTAATATGTACCCTGTTAGTGGCATTGGAATCAGAATTGCTTGTCAATTCTTTAGAAGTTGCCACATCTGAGTTGGGTTTGACGGCACTGTTTACAGGAGTCATCCTTGTGCCGATTATTGGTAACGCTGCTGAACACGCTACAGCTGTGACTGTGGCAATGAAGGATAAGATGGATCTTTCCGTTTCCGTGGCGGTGGGATCAAGTATGCAGATTGCCCTGTTTGTTGCTCCCTTTTTAGTTTTAGCAGGGTGGGCATTAGGTCAACCGATGGATTTGAATTTCAACCCGTTTGAATTGGTGGCTGTGGCTGTAGCGGTGTTGATTGCTAATAGTATTAGTTCCGATGGTAAGTCAAACTGGTTAGAAGGCACATTACTATTAGCGGCATATACAGTTTTGGGGTTTGCTTTCTACTTCCTTCCAGTTGTTGAGAGTCTGGGGTAGTTGTCACGCCGAAGCGTATCAGCAGCATTTTTCTCAATGTTTGCGACAGATGATCCCCCCGCCCCCTAGTTGAGGCTTTGGGGGGATTGCTTTTGTCAAGTGGAGTATTGTCTTTATAGAGAAGCCAACAGCGCTACAGGTATCCTCCTAGCGGGTAAGCCAATAGAGGCAAAAATCTAGCCAAGGGAGTAGGGGGAGAAAATTCTTTTCCTACCGGACTATTCGCCGCAGTGCCCAAGCGCTTCTAGCTATGGGGGTGTAGCGGCAGGGGAATTTCTTCCCAGTCTACAAAACGTACGGACGAAAGGTAGATTCAAGTGTATAATGAGGTGAGGAGGTGATAAAAGTGTTTAATTTGACTTACGAATTCAAACTAAAACCAACGCACGACCAAGTTATGTTGTTTGACCAGTGGTTAGAAATTAATCGCCGTGTTTATAATCATGCTTTGGCGGAGCGCAAAGACTGGTTTAAGTCTCGTAGTTGTCAAGTTAATGCTTGTTCACTCCGGTCTGAGTACATCATTCCTGCTGACGCGCCACGCCCAACTTATGCAAGTCAGTGCAAATCATTAACTGAAGCTAAAAAGAATTACCCAGAGTTGAAGATTGTTAACGCCCAAGTCTTGCAGCAAACTTTAAAACGGGTTGAAAATGCGTTTGTTGCAATGTGGGAACGCAATCACGGTTTTCCTCGGTTCAAAAAACAAGGGAAGATGCGTTCTTTCGTGTTTCCCCAGTTAAATAAAGATCCCTTAGGACGTGGGCAAATCAATCTCCCAAAAATAGGTTGGGTAAAATTGCGTCAATCGCGGGATATCCCTGAGGAGGGAGTAGTTAAGCAAGCGCGTGTGGTTAAGCGCGTTTCTGGCTGGTATGTGATGCTAACCGTTCAATGGGGTGTGTCTGTACCCTCTCCCCTTCCACATGGTGAAGCAGTAGGAATTGATGTAGGACTCACAAGTTTTGTTGCAACCTCTAATGGTATGAAGGTCAAACGTCCGAGGTTTTTTGTCGATGCCCTCCGCAAGCTTAAATTGCTGCAACAGCGCGTTTCCAGAAAACGTATTGGCTCGAACAATTGGCACAAAGCTATTAAGAAGGTTGCTTCATTGCATGAGTACGTCGCCAACTGTCGTAAAGACTGGCATCGAAAGCTGTCTCACCAAATCTGTAACGAGGCAGGAATGGTGTTTGTTGAAGACTTAAACCTTGTTGGACTGTCTCGCGGAATGCTGGGTAAGCATTGTTTAGATGCAGGGTTTGGTCAATTCTTGAACATCCTTGAGCAAACTTGTTTTAAGCGTGGTGTCTATTTCCAAAAAGTGGATAGTCGCAAAACAAGTCAAATCTGCCCAAGTTGCGGTATTGAGACAGGAAAGAAAGAACTTTGCGAACGTACTCATGTTTGCTCAAATTGCGGCTATACAACCGATAGGGATGTTGCAGCCGCTCAAGTAGTCGCCGTTAGGGGGCTTGCAGCCGTAGGGCATACGGTCAAGATGCTTGCCGAGGGTAAATTCGTTGGAATCCCTGTGAAGCAAGAATCCCCGCCCTTCTAGGGCTGGGGAGTGTCAATGAGATACTACCCCAACAGGGTACTGCCAAAGCGAGTCCGTTAACATTACCCTAGAAACGTGGAAACAAAGTTCATGAGGATGAAGAATATCCGTAAAATATTACCGAGCAACTCAGTGAGTGTTTATGTGGGTATGCACTGCCACAAGAGCTAAAACAACCTGCAAAGCGTAAGTTCATTCTTTGGCAATTCAAATACGGTTGAAATGTGTGAAAAATAGTTTTATAAATTAGAAAAATAGTTTTATAAATTAATTGTATGGAAGAATCTACAAATCAACCAAAACCTGAAGAACAACCTAAGGCACAACCTGAGGCACAACCTGAGGCAAAACCTAAATTACAACCTGAGGCAAAACCTGAATTGCAATCTTTCATCAAGCCCACTGCCATCAGTTCTGGTTCTGGTCTGCCAACTCTACGCTTTGGTGCAAGAGGTGATTCTGTAAAAGCCCTACAGCGACTTTTAGTGTCTAATGGCTACTTTGTTAAAATCGATGGAGTTTACGGTGCGCTCACAGAGGCTGCTGTTAAAGCCTTTCAAAGTGGGCGTGGTCTCAGGGCGGACGGAGTTGTTGGTCCAAGAACTTGGGGCATTTTGACAGGCTAGTACCGCTGTGCGTGGAATTCACGCATTCAAAAAGCTTACATCACAAGTTTTTCGCTTCCTTTGTGTAGACGCGGAGCAGCTTCCTGTAGGGTATGGTAGCTTTATTTCCGCGCCCGATATACTAGTCAGAAAATGAGTCAATATATTGTCACTTATGAATTATGAAGGTTTTTATCACTCATAATTCATAATTTTTTATATAATTTATCAGTTCTACTTCACAATTCTTTAAGAAAATTTTGCTCATTTGTAAATCATTTATATTTCATGCTTTTTGTTTACGCCCTTAGGAAGGACAAATACTTGAGTATTCTATTTTACTGATTCTTTGAAAAGAATTTATTAGATTTTTTTATTTTTAAGTACTGTCTATTCCGGAATAGCAGCAATTTTTCCTGTCAAAGGAAACATGGGTGTTAGTAAAATGAAATACAATGACAGATATTGCCCTGCTGATGACGGGCGTGTTAACAACAGGACAACCATCCCCGCCCATTGCACCGGAACTTCCACCAGTTCAGCGAGACAGTGATCAGGAGAAGTCAACACAAAGGCAGCTATCTCAGATAGTTCCAGCTGCTCAAATTACACCACCTGAATTTGTGCAGCCTGAAGCGACTGCCCAAGCTGTTGCGTCAATAATAAATATAAAATATGAAAATATACTTAATCCAATAGAAATAAATATTCTCTCTGAAATCTCTTGCCTAGTTGGCTCTGAGAATTTCCAGGTTTTAAGGAAGGACAATAAAGATGTCATTGCAAAGCCTTTGAGCTTTCATGTGTGTGCACCAGAAATGCTTTTGTCTAGTGAGCCTCTCCCGAAGTTGGTAGCTCAGTGGGGAAACACTGTCCGAAGTTTTCAAAAAAGCCCGCTTAAAGAAAGTAAGAAGATTATGCTTGCTTCTACTTATTTTGTCCGATTCCAACTAGCATCGGATAATCTTCCGACCAGGACTCCTTCTCCGCGCGCGCAAAGACCTACTGGCAAACAAGGTAGTGATCAGATCAGGACTCAAATGTATGATAATCAATCTTTGCCCCCTTTGGGTTTTGGTAACTCGGGTGTTGCTGTCAGAGTCCTGCAACGGCTGTTATTGTCTAATGGTTATAGTGTTCGAGTTGATGGAATGTTTGGTGCCCTGACGGAGGCTGCTGTCAAAGCCTTCCAAAACAAGCGGAATTTAGTAGTGGATGGCATCGTTGGTCAAAGAACTTGGTACGAGTTGACAAGATAGTCATTAGTCATTAGCAAATGACCGAAGAAAGAACTCAGAATTCAGAACTCAGTAGTCAGGGGGGAGAAGTACGGTAGAAGCCCCTCCAACAAGTTAAAAGTTAAAAGTTAAAAGTTAAAAGAAATATTCAATTCTTCTTTATTTTTACTTTTTACTTGGTTCTTTTTACTTGTTCTGGCGTCCTTATCAAATCCCCTAAATATATTTATGGGGATGCCCAAGCTGCGTTCTGTATTCTGTGTTCTGTGTTCTTCTTAATAATGACTAATCACTACTCAACGATACTTATGCTGCTCCAATAGTTGTTGCGCTCTTGGCTTGTAAATTAAATAGAACAAAGCCTCGATATAACGCAGCAAATCCTCCCGGTTTTCTCTGGAAATAAAGTTCCAGAAGCCATAAATCCGCGCCAAAGATAACAGCTTGGAAGTGTGAATTTTCCATGTATAGGTACTGTAAACCCGGTCAATTGCTCGCTGGGAAATTTCATACCAATAGTTGGGATTTTGTTCGCACTTCTCGACAAAAGCAAGGATTTTTTCGGCTGTTTCTTCTAAATTTGTTGGGTTGATGTAGAAGCCATTGACTTGATCTTGAATAATTTCTAAAGGACCACCAAATTGCGTCGCAAAATTTGGTAATCCCGAAATCATCGATTCTAAAATTGTCAAACCAAAAGCTTCAAACAAAGCAGGTTGCACAAATATTCCCTGGTGGTCAGCAATGACTCGATAAACTTCGCCAGAGTCAGATTTGGTCAAACGCACACCCAACCAGCGAATCTTTCCGTGGAGATTGTACTCCTCTATAATGCGGTAAAGTTTGACAATTTCATCGCGTTCTTCGTTGTCACCTGATTCTTCTGTTCGCAATTTACCCGCTACCAAAATGAGGTTGCATCGCTCCTGCAATTGTTTACTCCGACCAAAGCATTCGGCTAAACCAGTGAGGTTCTTAATGCGGTCAAGACGCGCCATTGAGAAAAGCGGACGCTTGCTTGGGTCATCAAGGGTACCAAAAATTTGGGTTTCGTCTTCCAGAGTGAAGAGCATTTCTTCTATTCTGGCGCGATCGCTCTCAACTCTGTCTTCAGTCCGTGTATAGGGGAAATACGCTTTCTCATTCACCCCAGGCGGTACCACGTTAAACTTGGGACTAAACAGTTCAATCCCATTAACGACATGGTATAGTTCCGGCATGGTGAAGCACTTGAGAGATTCGTACTGTCCTACACTATCCGGCGTGCCGACAATTTCTTGATAGGTACTGCTGATGATGAAATTGGCAGCATTCATCGCCAATAAATCAGCAGTGAATTGTAACGAAAAATGATACTTATCCTCCAAATCTTGCCAATAGAGGTTACTAAACAAGTATTTGGACTTTTCTAAAGCGTGGGCAATGTTACACTGCGTTACGCCAAGGCGGCGTGACAGCAAAAATGCTACCAAATTACCGTCAGTATAGTTGCCAACAATTAAATCTGGTCTACCGTGAAATTCTGCCAGCAGTTCTTTTTCAGCATCAATGGCGAAGGTTTCCAGATAAGGCCAAAATTCAAACCGCGAAATCCAGTTTTGCGTCATGTTGGGGTTGAATTCCCGCAAAGGCACTCGCAAAATCCAGGCATTCTCAGTATCGTAGACTTTTTCTAGGCGCTGGTTACAAAGAGTGCCATCACTATTGGGAATCAGGCGGGTGAGAATAATCACCTTCGGCTGGACATTTAATCCCCCTAAACCAGCCAATGTGGCATCTTCTTGCAGCTGCTTTTCCAGATTCTTCGCCTGGTCGAGGACGTAAACCACTTGACCGCCAGTGTCGGGACGCCCCAAAACTCCCTCTTGCCCAAACCAACCATGAGCAGAGACCAAGACGATTCTGAAAATCATCGGGATGCGAGAAATGAAGGCTTCCAGAGTCTGAGGATCAGGAGAGTCAAGCAATTCATCCAGAATGCTCAAAGTTTCTTGAACTTTCTGGACGGTGTTCCCCCAACCTGGTTCAAAGCCCATTGTTTGCAGGTCAAAACGAAATTCTTCGTAGGGTTGCTCACTCGGGCGATCGCTGACAAAAGTTATGGCTTTTTTAACTTGCTCGGAGAGTTGCTGCTGCGACTGAATACGTTCATTAATGAGCAATTGTACGCCGTTGTACTGGTGTAGGCGCAAGAAGTTAAACAAGGTTTCTAGCCATTGCTTGGGGTCAGCAAACAGCTTGCTGGATAGATAGCGGTTGAGAAACTGCACCCCCTTGCCAATGTTTTTTGGATCACGAATGACCGGGGTGTAGTCATAAAATGGACCAAAGTCCAACTCCAAGAGGTCGCCTTCGCTGGGGTTATATCGGTTGACAAAGCGATCGCGCAAATCCAACAGTTCCTGAACCGTCATCGGCTCTATGCTCAAATCGCCTGTCAGTCGGTAAACTTCTTGACTAGCAATCCTTGGGCGTATAATAAAGCAGAGGCTTGATTCCTCTTGGATAATTTCTTGAGTGTAGTAAATGAGTTTTCCTAAGTGAGAGGCGGTGTAAAACGTCTCAGGCTTTTCGTACTTAGAGCAATATTCACTATATAAGTTGAGTATGTCGTTCCGCAGCAAATACTTTTTTTCTTGCTGGCGCAACTCACTAATTAAGGAACGCAAATCACTTTTCTCTTCACTATCCAGAACGGTTTGAAGTAATTCAGACATGGCAATCTTGAGATAATTGTAGATTTCCGATTCAGCGTTTGACTGGGCAATAGCTCATACCCAACTGCCCATCGCTAATAGTAAAAACAACTACTAGCAATTGGCAATTAGCAATTATTACTACTGTTACTACCCTTAAACCTCTCTACCTTTTTACGCTAATCTTATCTATGAGTATTTTGCACTCTAACTAAGGGCGTACTCTTTTTTTATTTTTGTTACAATCAGAATAGCAAACATCAACCTACTATGAGATTTTTTGTCACTCTAAACACATACAGCCATTCTCCAAAAAGCTTATCTAGATGAAGAAGGTAGAGGGCAACTAGCGCGCGAAGCTTATGAATTTAGGGATTTCAGTTTCCTGAGCGCCTTTGACTCTAGATTATAAAAAATTAATTTTTGTTTAAATTTTCCATTAAATTTTAAACAAAATTTAATGATGTATTCACAAGCAAGGCTGTTTTGGTCAACCTGCTTTGGGCAATGTGTCGAAGGTAGCTATCAAGCGTCCTTTTGACACCTACAGTTTCATGGTGGCAATGACTCAAACAAAAGTTTATTTTTTTCTTTTTAAGTCAGCTAGGAAGATAAACTTAATTTAATTAAAATCAAGTATTTTATTCTACCAAGAAAAATATCTATTTTGGTATTTATAATTTCAGCATAGTCTTTAAAACAGGGTGGATTTATATGGCTGAACATCCACAACAAGCAACAGTTCAAGACCACAGTATAGGCAACATAATTATTGTCTCTTTACTTGCCTTATGTGGGTTCACTTTCATTTTTCTGCTTGGCATCTTTTAGATAGGATGACACAATTCTTAATTTTTTCAACTTGTTTCTCAATAGCAGCCTAGAAAAAGCTGGAACAGGCAAAATGCTCTCCAGTGACTTGTCGCAAATAATCGGCTGATCACAAGACGGTTTTAAGCGCGATAGTTTGAAATTTCTGTAAAACACATCCCCCGTACTTTTAGTCGGGGGATTTCGTGTCGATTGGTGACACTCCTACACCGCCGCAAGCGGTCGGTGTAGGCTTCTGGCAGATTTTATCTTTCCAGAACTTCGTTCGTGGTACACCAACTGTTTCCCACTACCGCAGTTTATAGTCAGGTACGTGCCCTGCCCGACTTGAATGATTGAAAAACCATTCCCCTACGTTCCTTGAAGATTTTACATACCGGAGGCTGTAGTCGGCTATTAATAGCAAATTTAAGACCGCACTTCCCGGTAAAACCCCTTATCTTCACTTGTCTAGGTACAGATGGTTGACCAGCTTTTTAGTATGCGTCAACACATTTCTATGTTAGCATAATGGGTAGATAGTGCCTACCCATTATGAAAGAATCTCGATGGAATTTGAGGATATCAACAAAGTAGGTTAAGCAAGTTGCAGTCATATGCAGCAAGCAAAGATAAGACAGTCACCCAAATTGTCGAAGACGCTTGTTGACTCTTTACCCAACACGGACATTGGCAGTCATAGTACTGTCCCCACTCCCTCATTCAGCGACGCTGAAAATTGGTCGGGGGACGTACAATGAGCGCCCCAAAATTCATCCCACGCTCCCCTGGGTACAGGGTGAGACGTGGGGCTTCTTTTGGACTAAGCTAACTGAAGATTTCTGTTAAGTTTTGTTACCTAAGGTAACTTCAGGGCGAACGATGGGAGTCGAACCCACCAGTGGAGGAACCACAATCCTCTGCCTTAACCGCTTGGCTACGCTCGCCATTATTGTTATGTCCTATTATAACACCTCTTGTTCAAGAGATCCAGTAGTTTTGTTAAAGGAACGGACTCAGTTAATCTGGAGTCTTATAACTACGGCGAATAGCAGTTATGAAAAATGAGAGCCTTTACTATTATTGCATGTGTGGGAGTAGTGGGAGTATCAGTTTTGGGTCTGGCGATGGCGAACACAAATCCTAGTCAGGCGAGATATGAAGAGTATGCAGTGGAAAGGCTGACCGAATACTTGAAAAGCAGTGTTTGTAAGAAAACTACAAATTTATTAGAAAATTTAATACAAATGAACTGCGATCAATTGGTAGACGTAGCAAACCCGCGTATCAGGGAAGTTATCTCAATCCGTACACAAAAACAAGATTTCATCCTTTTTAGTGTTTACCGTACAGATTTAAAACTCAATAATTGGATACCCTCTTATAAATTTGAGACGGTGGGAGCATTGGACAACTTCTACACATACAGCGCTCAAAAGCAATAACTAGCTCGTAAAAATCACGTTAACTCGTGTGCCTCCTAACGGAGGAGCTACGAAGGGCGCGCAGCGTCTGGTGACAGGAGAGGACTGTGATTAGGAGCCACTGCGCCGTTGGAGGGAAACCCCCAACCCAAAGCGCCCCTCGGGGCGTGCAAATGGCGTTCATTAATAAGAGTGCGCGAGTTTCAGGCGTTTTCACTTTCGCTCTTCTTTTTTTTCTGTTTGTTCCTACCTACTTCGCTTGCTCAGATAATAACTTTGGATAGAGCAACTCACAGAGCAAGTCTTTCCCTGGATGCAGGTTTGGGCGAGCTGTCACCCTTAACATTTGTGAATGGGTGCAGAAAATTTCCAGCTTTCAACAAGAGTCCGATTCACAAAACTTACTCTTAAAGAACTGGAATAAACAAATTAAAAAAAAGGAGCAGAGTTGTGTTTTTTCACAAAAAAGAAACAATTAAACCTGTTAACATCGCTGAACCGAATCCACGTTTTGCCCAACTGCTTCTAGAGCAATTTGGTGGTGCAACAGGTGAATTAACAGCAGCTTTGCAATACTGGACGCAGTCCTTGCACTGCGAAAATCCTGGTATTCGGGATATGTTGCAAGACATTGCTATCGAAGAGTTTAGCCATTTAGAAATGGTTGGCAAACTGATTGAAGGTCATACCAAAAATGTTGACCAAACCGAGGCTTACAAAAGCACGTTGTTTGCTGTGCGGGGTGTGGGACCTCACTTGTTAGATAGCCAAGGTCAAGCTTGGACAGCAGCCTATGTCAATGAGGGCGGAGATGTTGTACGCGATTTGCGAGCTGACATTGCTGCTGAAGCTGGCGCACGTCAAACCTACGAAGAATTGATTAAGCTCGCTTCTGATGACGCTACTAAACAGGTACTCGTTCATCTTCTGACACGAGAAATTTCTCATACCCAAATGTTCATGAAGGCGTTGGATTCTTTGGGTAAGTTAACTGACCCATTCTTCGGTAATATCCAACCTGATACCACTGTGGACATTTACTACAACTTGTCTAGTAATGGTAAGGACGAACGCGGTCCTTGGAACTCGGAACCAACTTTCCGTTACGTTGCTGACCCCGTTGCAGAAAAGTAAGTAGAGAAATCAACTGACATCTGACAGCATCCTCAATTAATCTCTACAACAACAGCCAGGAACTTACAGTTCCTGGCTAATTGCTATTTATAAAGCATTTTAAGAGTCATATCATGTCGATAATATAACCGTGCAGAAGTTCGTAGTCAGGACAAAAATCCTCTTTAGCGACAAAGCAAGGATTGTCCTTACTACAAATAAGTTTTCTGATGGGCTAAGCGAGCATGATATCAGTTGTTTCCAGCATTTTCAATGTCTATCTGCTGCCATATAGTGAGCCAATTGAACTTAAGTTATATTAAGTAAACCAAAACATTTGAGTGACGTCCTTGTCAATGGCATCTGCGTATCTGCTGGTATCCCACGGAAGTCGCGATCCGCGTCCGGAAATTGCTATGCAACATCTGGCTGGGCTGTTATGTCATAACAGACAAAGCGATTTACCGAAGATTGCAACTGGGGACGTAGCTTCCCTGTCAAAATGCGAAACCTTGGTCGGTACAGCATACTTGGAATTGAACCCTGATCCCTTGCATGAGCAAATTATAAAATTTGGCAAGAATGCTTTGGATTCTGGATGCAATAGTCTCAAAATCCTACCGCTATTTCTGCTGCCAGGAGTTCATGTGATGGAAGATATTCCAGCCCAAGTCGCACTGGCAACGCAAATTCTCGGTCAAGATATCAAGATATCTCTACAACCATATTTGGGAAGTCACCCTAATTTAGGGCGCTTGCTGGCGAAGCAAGTGGTTGCGACAAAAGCAGAAGCAAAAATTCTTTTAGCTCATGGTAGTCGTCGCCCTGGAGGGAACAATCCAGTGGAAGCAATAGCAACGGCTATAGGAGGAGTGGCTGCTTACTTGGGTGTACCTCCCAGCTTTGAGGCGCAGGTGCAAGAGTTGATCAGCGCTGGGTACAGGAATTTATTGACAATACCATATTTCCTATTTCCAGGTGGAATGACTGATGCTGTTGTTCAAAGGCAAGAAGAGTTAAAATTACAGTTTCCTGAGGTGAGTTTTCAACTGGCTGAGCCTTTGGGAACACGTGCAGAATTAGTCGAATTGATTTGGGATTTGTTGGAAAAATGAACCGCGAAGACAACGGCGGGCAAGATGCCCACCCCACAGAAGATACAAGGTGTTTGGGTAAGGTCTACTTAGTGGGCGCGGGACCGGGAGATCCGGGGTTGATGACTCTCAAGGGTAAAGGATTGTTAGAGTGTGCGGATGTGGTCATCTATGATGCTTTGGTTAGTCCGGCAATTGTAGCGATGATTAATCCTGAAGCAGAGAAAATTGATGCTGGTAAGCGGCGGGGGCGTCATTCGATGATCCAGGACGAAACGACACAGCTGCTGATTGCCAAGGCGCAGGATAATGCCATTGTTGTGCGGCTTAAGGGGGGAGACCCGTTTATCTTTGGTCGCGGTGGTGAGGAGATGGAAGAATTGGTAGAAGCTGGAATCCCTGTAGAAGTTGTGCCTGGTATTACTTCGGGAATTGCTGCTCCAGCTTATGCTGGTATACCTTTGACGCATCGGTTATATAGTTCATCTGTTACTTTTGTGACTGGACATGAGGCAGCAGGTAAGTATCGTCCCGCAGTAAATTGGAATGCGATCGCCCACGGTTCAGAAACGATTGTGATATACATGGGGATTCACAATCTGCCTTACATCGTTGAACAGTTAACCAAAGCTGGGTTGGGTTTAGAAACGCCTATTGCTCTGGTGCGTTGGGGTACACGACCAGATCAGGAAGAATTGATTGGTAAGCTAGGAACAATTGTAGAGCAAGTCGAGACAACTGGGTTTGGAGCGCCAGCAATTGTTGTCATTGGCGCAGTGGTTAAGATGCACGCTCTATTTCACAATTTGTAATTGCTTCTAGTCTCGTAGGGACGTTTCCCCCTGCGCTTTCCTCGATTTGGTAATTACGAATTTTGGCTATTAGGCTTGGGAACGGGCAATATTTCCCCGGACATAATTTTTCGGTCTTTATTACCCAATCCCCAATCCAAGCGTCCCCAATTCAAGCGTCCCCTTTACCAGTCTGAGGTTAGCTGTTGGAATGTAAATTGGTATAAAGTGTGGAGATTGTGGGTAAGCTCTGTTGGCAGACTATCAATCTGATTTGTAAGTATCAAGGCTTGCGATCGCCGCCATGCTTGCAATGCTAACCGAGCAATTTCTTCAACTTTTTCTGCTGCTTCTAATTCTTCGGTTATTGACTTGCAAAGCTGAGTAAAAGCTTGTAGCTGTAGCATTTCCCCCAAACCACCCAACTCAGTTGCCATCATAGCAACTTCGGAGTGCAAAACAGACTGTTCGCCATCTAAAATCAAAGATTCTAGGCGTTGTAGACAGTCTTCTACTTCTGTTTTAAAAAGTAAGGAAATAATGTCTTTTAACCCATTTTCTGGTGAGAAAATCGTTATGGTATCCTCGGAAATAAAATAGTACAAGCGTTCTTGTAACTCTTCAAAAACTGGATAACAAAAGGTTGCTAACCACTGCTCATCAATAGCATAACCTTCTGAATGTAGTTTCACTATCTGACGCAGCCAATCTACTCCAGCTAGGAGTAAACTTTGCAAGTCAGTGTCAAGTTCTAAAAAGTTTTTCTGAGTTGTCAAAACTTTAAAGGAATCTTCTAAGCGGTGAGCCAAAGCGCTTAAAGTCCGAAATCCCACCATGCCTGCGCCGCCTTTTATAGAATGAGCAGCTCTCAGTCCGTCATTGATTTTTGGTAGAGCAATTTGACGATTAAATTTGACTTCCAATAAGACAGTTTCTAGAGTATTGAGAGAGTCAGTTGCTTCCTCTAGAAACTGCAACTGGGTTTCTAGTTTCTTGTCTCGTAACATAGTGTTTATTCGTCAATAGTCATGATAGTGCCACTGCGTCAGCGATCGAGTACTGTAGGAGGGTTTCCCGCGCCCCCTTAACTGGCGTAAGCGCAATCTGTGCCCCAGGCATAAGGCGGAAGGACATACCCATACGCCTAGCGTCTCCCCTACTGAGAAGGGCTTCCCGCTTTGTTAGCAAGTGGCGTTCATTCGTCATTAGTCATCTCCAATTGCCAAAGAAAAGATGACTAATTTTTGTAGCTATTAAGCAATTCTCAAGGGTGATGTTCGTGAGCTACTAAAATGAGATAATTTATAATAGCAAATATTAGGTGATATGAAGAATTGAAGAAGGCAAAATAGCTTTGAAATATCAGACTAGTCACAATTCTTTATCTTAGCAAACACACCCTCCCAAATAGGGAAATAAGGTTAGTAGTACTTATGAAGTACAAAATTTCATGGTATCTGTGGATAACCTACTTGTACCTTTTCTTGCTGGCACAACTAAGCTTAAAAGCACACTTTCCTTACAAATTTTTGATGACTCTGATATATTTTGCAGCAAACCTAAAAAGCAAAACTGCTCATTATGAGCATTCCTCCAAAAGAAATTATCAAGTTTTGTTTTGATGATAAGAGTATTTCCATAGCCGATTTAGCATGAGTCACTTTTGCAATTTTGTAACCAATGCTTCTGAAACAGAATAATTCTTTGTTCAAGGAAATGCACCTAGCAGTTGAAACCGCATTTACGGACAAACAGACTAAACCTACCGCAAGCAGGTTATCCTACGGATAGCGCATATTCTATTCGCTTGGGCTTAGTGCAAAATTTGAGCCTAAACTTGTAGTGATGTACCACTAGCTTTGTTTGAGAGGTATGTAGTGAGCGCTTAAGCGCTCTATTAAAGCACGAAGCGTGCTTACTACGAACCGTATCAAAGTTAATGTACTGGACTACTAGTGGTGTGTTTCATTAATTCTAATGGGTTACAAGATCCCCGACTTCGTAAAAGTTGTCGGGGATCTGACCCCTACGACATATCAAAATTAATGACATAAACTACTAGCCGTTGTTAGGAGAGAAGTTCAGGGTTGAAGTGTCAGAACTGACTGAATTTAACCGCAGACTGTTATATTAATTCATTACTTGCAATTTAAAAAAACTTTATAATGGCAACAAGTGCGCTAAAGCGAGTAATACTCAAAGCTTTGTATATAAAACCAACTGAAACAGGTAAAGCTTAGTACTAGTTTGGCTTGAGTTATAGATTACTCAATGTGTTGAAAGACGACTTTTAGTAAATCTACTTGTGTGAAAGGCTTGGTTAAATAACCTGTAGCTCTAACAATCTTTGCTTTTGCTCTGTCTATCAATCCTACTCTACCTGTAACCATAATTATAGGTGTATGGTGAAAGTACGAATGCTTACGCAACAAAGAACACAGTTCATAACCGTCTAAGTTTGGCATTTCAATATCTAGTAAAATGAGATCCGGTTTGACGCGGATAATTTGCATTAAAGCCTTTAAGGGGTCATTAATTCCGATTACAGAAAACATTTTTTTATCTAGAAAATTTGTAATTGAATTGATGATTACAGGACTATCATCAATGCAGATAACTTTGTAAAGTTTTGTTTCAGAACCTTTTTGGGAAAATTGCTGCTGTTTCTCATCGTTACTGTTGGCTTCTGCTGTTTGATGACTGTTTTTGTTGACAAATTGTTGCTCAGTTTTTGTTTGAAACTGCCGTACTTTTGATGACAAAGAGTGAAGGCGCTCTTGTATACCTCGTGATTTAGTATTTTTCTGATTTGGGGATCGAGTTTGACACTTTTCGACTAGTAAGCGCAAATCTAAATGACAGAACTTTGGCATATCATCTAGAAAACTCTCCGAGGTAAATTCATAACTTCCCTCTTTTATCTTCAGAAATTGCTCAAGAATTTCTATCGCCAATTCCTCTATCAGCATCCCGGCTTGCTCAGGAGTGATATACTTTTGATTAACTAACCAGCAAATAGCCAAATAATCTGGATTCGGTATTGCTTGATTGACAAGTCCTGTTTCAAATACCGTTTGCAACTGTTTATCAATTCCACTATCGAGAGTAGGAATTTGTTCACTCAAACGCTGTAAATGTTTGTAAAGCAAATCAAACATTTTATCTGCAGAGCAGATATAAATCAGTTTACCCTCCTCTAGATAAATTGACCAAGAAGCTGACGGGCTAAAAACTTGCCAACAACCAGTAACAGGCTTACTGGTCATTTTTCCTAATACAGATAATGGCTGTAATGTCTGAAAAAATCTGTATCTACCAATAGGAAGTGTCGTCATATTCATGGCTTTGGACTTAAATCAACATTTTCAACTGAAAGAATGATAAAGATCTGAACAGAGGTATTCATGGCTAAATAGTAGAAAAATGGTGCTATTTGTAAATAGCAAAATGGCTTTCGATTGTTGCCACGCTCTTTGTACTTTCTGTTATTAAGAAGTAGTATTAGCACGACTGGCACTTATTCGCAGAAAGCTAACACACAGCCATAACAGACGTGAGATTGCAATGACTCAATCACAGAAAACGAAGAGCGCTCCCCAACAGAAGAGCAATGCTGGGAGATGCCTAATTCCTGGTGAATGCGGTAATTGTGCACCTTCAGGGTTTTGCTTAGGTTCTATTGCTTCTTCTTATAGCAATAGAGGAATTACACATGGCTTATGCAGAGAGTTTCAGATCTTATCTCACTGTTGTTTTGAGAACCGTATCTAGCAGTAAAGTTTGTGCCATTATCAGGTATGTTGTGTTGACTCAGTCAACAACTGTTTCTCAAACAAAGTTTGACAAAGTATCCTTGAAGACAAAATATTTCTTGGTTTACTGATATATTTGTAAACCAGGAGAGGTATATTTTGACTCTGCTTGCCATTTCTATAAAACCCTTGTCCGCTAAGTTTTCTCTCTCCCCCAAGGAGAATACTTGTTTGAACCACAAGAATCGTAAACTCCTACGAGTGGTGATAGTAACAACTCATACAGCAATGTTGTATCATTAGACGCAGCGACTGTTTCATAAGAAGGTAATTTCTTCATATGTATCGGTAACAAAATATAACGTTCTTTCGTAATGAATCGTTACCCTGGAGAGTTCTAAGTACAACCTTCATGAATTTATTGCAAAACTCAAGAAGTGGAGTACATACCTGAAAAATAGAAAAGTTCAGTTAGGGGGTAGATGATAAGTAACTTCCTTACTAACATTTAGATTACTATAAATTTCACCAAAAAGGTGAAAAGATGTATGAAAACTACTATGAGTAAGTGAAAGATTGGGTAAGAAAGCGCTTTGGTTCCAACATCGTTTGTAAGAAAGATTTAAAAGTCTCGTTGTTTAAGCGCTTGTACTGAATCTAAGAAACTGAATTCATGAAAGTTTTATGTATTAAGATGCAAACAATCAAAAAAGAAGAAATAAATACTGATGCATTAAGTTTTTAATGCTACATAATAACAAGAATCAATAAATACTCATACCACATATACATCTACAGGTAAAGGAGTATATGCTTGACTGCAACTGCCTTTGCATCCTTCGTAAGATAGAAACTTTTGCGCAGAAGCAAGACGTTAGATGTATTTATGAGCAACAAACGCGAAGTGAACCATAAGGAAAAATTTATACTGCCGTAAAATCTGCCTTGGTAAAGGTGACTTGACAATATTATGTAGATTTGATGAAGTTTATATAATTTTAGGAACATTTTAGATTTATAAATAGTCTTTCCAACTGATAAATAGCTTTTTTAACAGAAAAATTATAATACTATTGCGTTTTCTGTTTCTTGGCGGTTTGCCCTGAAGGCTAAGCAACTTTAGCCAAAAATTGATATAAGAAATTAACTGACAACTGGAAGCGTGCTGAAAGGACATATCTTGCACCTCACAACCCTTAGATTAGAAGTCTAGGGCTATACTGACAAAGTCTACCCGGATAGATACACGACGGGTAGGATGCCATGCGTGTCAACTTAAAATTTAAACCTTTATTCCACGTTGATTTACCCCACACGCCAGTCGCCTGCGGAGGGAAACCCTCCTGCAGCGCTGGCTCCCCTTAATCCCCTCCCCTTGGTAAGGGGAGGGGGGAGGTTTTGGCGTCAGGCAAAACCGGGGTGGAGCGAGAATTGTGGGTAAGATGAGAGCATGATCTAACCTAATTACAACGTTTTCGGCTTAAGTTGACACGTATGGCAAAATGCTCATCCCACAAAAGTCTAAAACTGTGTTCTCTTGAATTGAGAACGGCTATATAAACAAGAAGAGACAAGAATTGAAGTCCATTTTTATACACCTTAGCTATTAGCTCGGAGTTATAACTCCGGAGTGGCAATGATACTGATGTATAAGTTAAAATAGTCACTAAAACAATCAGACGGTTGGAAGATGATGCCAAACGCCAGCGTGGCAAGTTTACTAGAGCAAGGACACTACCTACTGGATAGGGGAGATTACGCAGCAGCTTTAGAAACTTTTCACCAAGCTGCTGCACTGGAACCGCAAAACCACCAGGTGTTGTATGGCTTGGGTTTAGCTTGCTACCGTCTGGAACGATATCAGGAGTCCGTGGAATTCCTGAACCAAGCTTTGGAAATTAAGCCAAACTATATTTTGGCACTAGCGCGGCGGGGTTTGGCTTACCAAAAACTGAAGCAAACACAGCAAGCACAGGCAGATTTTGAGCAAGCTATTGTATTTCTACCCGAAGATGCAGAAGATTGGCATGGTAGAGGCATTGCGTTAGATGAATTGCAACGCTATGAAGAAGCGATCGCCTCTTATGACAAAGCCATAGAAATCAAACCTGACGACTCAGCTTGGAACAACCGGGGAGTTGCGCTGGGTAACTTAGGACGACATGAAGATGCGATCGCCTCTTATGACAAAGCCATAGAAATAAAACCAGACAAACACGAAGCTTGGGGTAACCGGGGTATTGCGCTGGGTAACTTAGGGCGACATAGTGATGCACTCGCCTGTTTCGACAAAGTCATAGAAATCAAACCTGACGACGACTTAGCTTGGAACAGCCGGGGTTATGCGCTGCTTCACTTAGGGCGATATGAAGAAGCAGTTGCATCCTACGACAAAGCTATAGAAATCAAACCTGACAACGACTGGGCTTGGTACAACCGGGGTAATGCGCTGGGTAACTTAGGGCGACATAGTGATGCACTCGCCTGTTTCGACAAAGTCATAGAAATCAAACCTGACGACGACTTAGCTTGGAACAGCCGGGGTTATGCGCTGCTTCACTTAGGGCGATATGAAGAAGCAGTTGCATCCTACGACAAAGCTATAGAAATCAAACCTGACAACGACTGGGCTTGGAACTACCGGGGTGTTGCGCTGGGTAACTTAGGGCGATATGAAGAAGCAGTAGCCTCATTTGACAAAGCCATAGAAATCAAACCAGACTACGACTCAGCTTGGAACTACCGGGGTGTTGCGCTGGAAAAGTTAGGGCGATATACAGAAGCAGTAGCCTCTTACGACAAAGCTATAGAAATCAAACCAGGCGATGACTCAGCTTGGAACAGCCGGGGTAATGCGCTGGGTAACTTAGGGCGACATGAAGATGCAGTAGCCTCTTTCGACAAAGCCATAGAAATCAAACCAGACTACGACTCAGCTTGGAACTACCGGGGTGTTGCGCTGGAAAAGTTAGGGCGATATACAGAAGCAGTAGCCTCTTACGACAAAGCTATAGAAATCAAACCTGACTACGACTCAGCGTGGAACAACCGGGGTGTGGCGCTGGAAAAGTTAGGACGATATGAAGATGCGATCACCTCTTACGACAAAACCATAGAAATCAAACCTGACAAACACGAAGCTTGGTTCAACCGGGGTAATGCGCTGTATGACTTAGGGCGACATGAAGATGCAGTAGTCTCTTACGACAAAGCCATAGAAATCAAACCTGACAAACACGAAGCTTGGAACAGTTGGGGTAATGCGCTGGAAAAGTTAGGGCGATATGAAGATGCGATCGCCTGCTACGACAAAGCTATAGAAATCAAACCTGACTACGACTCAGCGTGGAACAACCGGG
>NZ_CAWUDP010000078.1:0-46856 GCF_963920835.1 Scytonema sp. PCC 10023 | reverse complement strand
ACCCAAGAAGTGATTCCTGGAATCCCCCGCCTTTAGGCGTGGGGAGGATGTCAATCTTTTACTATGCGGCTTCAAGAACACGCAATAAATCATTGACCATTCCATAAGGATGATCTGCCAGAGAGGTATTACAAAAAACAGCTAACGTCAGTTTGCGCCCGTGAAAATCGGGTAAATGCATAGCCCAAAGATTATAGCCGGGACCACCTCCACCATGTCCATACTTATGACCATACTTGGATTCAGGATCTGCCATAATTCCTAAACCATAACAAGGTTTTTTATACCAAGGCTCGTGAGTACCAGTGCGTACAAGAGTTAGCATTTGCTCTAGCTGCTTAGAATCTAGCAATTTACCTGAAAAGATAGCGTCAAAAAATTTCACCACTTCTTCAGGCGTAGAAGCAATTAGTCCTGTCGCACACCAGTCTGGATGATAACGAGGAATCACATTCTCCATAATTCGTTCCGAATTCAGGTATCGGCAATAACCAGGTGTCAGAACGCCTTTTGTGTCAACATGATGGGCAACATAAGTATTTTGTAAATCCAACACTGAAAATACGTTGTCTTCTAATGCTTGAGCAAATTTCTTACCGCTAACAGCTTCAATCACCTCATACAGCAACATATAACCTGTATTTGAGAGAACTGCTAAACTCCCCAAAACTAGGTTTTCTAATTGCAATAAAATGTGGTCGTTGAGTAGCCACTGAGTATCCTTAAAAATCTGGACACTCGGACTCTACCACGTCCGGATGACAGTAAAACTGTAAAACTGTTTGCACTTCATCCCCGATCCACACTGCTACTTTATCGGGACTGACACCGCTGCTGATCGCCCAGGTGGCGAAAGTGTGGCGCGTCGAGTACGGTTTTAGATACGGAATAATTCCTTTGGCTGCCAATTCTCGGACAACACCTGGGTATTGGTAGTTTTTACCGTTCTTGCTACAGCGCGAAACACTCCAGCAAGAGTACACAAGGTCATTGCTAAGTGGCTTACCTGTCTTAGATTTAAAAACCAGGTTTGCGGGGTGGTAGTCCTTCGGCTCTGGGCGCAATTGCAGTAACATCTGTTGCAACTTGGACCCGGACGCAGCGGGAAAGATACGCTTTTTATTGTTTTTCGTACCCTTGGCGACACCAAGAGACAGAGATTTATCAATAACAACTCGGGTACAGTTTTCTCTGATGTCCCCCCAGGTCAGCGCAAAAGCTTCCCCATGCCGGCAGCCAGTCCAAAATAAAAATTTCATCAGTGAAGCATAATGCTTTTGGATTGGGTGTTGCTCGAAAGCTTGGATAATGATATCGCGCTGCTCTAGGGTAAACGCTTGAGGGGAATTTTCATCGTTCGACGCCTTTTTGGGCTTTTTAATCTTAAGTTTGGCAAAAGGGTTGTTGGGGATAAGTCCTGAGTCAACAGCCCATTCGCAGCAATGGCTGAACATAAGCAGGTTTTGCCATGCCATTTGATGAGTTGTATTGCTAAGCAACCAGTTCCTAATTTCTGGTGCCTTCTCCAAGGATTGGGTAGGTAGCCGCCTGATGTAGCGAGCTGTGCCGTGGTAATGAATGCTAATAGTCGTCTGCTCTAAAAAAACCTGCTTAAATTCGGTAAACTTCTGCCAAAGTTGTGCCAGATTGTAAGCGTATTTGGAATTAGAGTTTTTAGAAACTTCTGTTTGAATGAGATGAGCCGGGCTTTTATTGGTTCTATCAGCTATAGACCGATAGCTCTCCAAAGTGCTATCAAAGCGCTCCAGCGTGATATCACTTGATATCAAATCACGCCTCGCTCTTGCGATTTTTCGGTTTTTGGGGGTATCGGTTAAACCAGTGCCGATGAAAAATTGCTTGTCGTAGCCCTTCACGCGAAACCGCAAGACAAGCTTGCCCGATCGCTTATCGGTGTAAATCCATTTGTCTTGATTCATGGCTACGCGATACCGTCCTCCTTATCGGTCACACCAAAAGTCACGTCAGCACCAAGCCAAGCAAGCATCAATTTGCGTCTAGACACTTCTAACCCCTCCTCGTCCACCTCGTCGTAATCAGGGTCATCTTCTGGATAAGCCCAGACATTGCCACAGTTTTGGCAGTTGTAAAAACCATAGGTTTGGTCGTAGCGGACACGAACTGAGCCGCACCCACTACATTGCTCTTGTTCCGTCACTGGCTACTCCTCTTAATCTGATGGGCTTGGTATGGACCAACGAGTTTGTGGCTAAAACCTTTCCCCTCTTTAAGCCACAAACCATCATTATTTATTGTCCCAATTGGCAGTACTTTACCGACAAGCTTCTGCAAATGTTTGGTGTCGCCAGCCAAAACTTTGACCTCCTCGCCAACCGCTAACTCTCCATCGATGGCAGTCTCTCGTGAGGAAGTTGGAAGCGCTGATAATTTTTCGCTGTCATCATTTTTACCAACTTCCTCGCCAACTTCTGTTAACACTTCTTCATTAAGAGATGTTACATGCGATCGCTCAGATGGGGGGGTCTGATCGCTTTTTTCTGGTGCGATCGCATCATTGATCATATCGCTGATCACATCTTTATTTTGCTCGTTTACCTTGCTATCTATAGATTCTGGCAAATGAGTGGCATTCGATGTGATCATGTGATCAAGTGGACAAGCTTTTTGATTTTCCTCTGGGCATGAAAAGGGTAAACTTTTGCTGCCCACTTGATCACATCTACCAAAATCCTGTTCCTGAGCGGAGAAAGATGTGATCAGCGAAATGTGATCAATCTGATCAACTTGCTCACGTTGATCACATCTCGCGTTGGGTAAAGTTTGCTTCCTCGCGCCAACGTAGTAAACTAAAGCACGTTTATTGTGCGTACTTCTTCCAGAGTTAACCAACCCCTCGGTTGCAGCTCGTCGCAGGTCGCGCCGGACTGAATCCTTGGGTAGTCCCAGCGCTTCTGCTACCTCTAGTGCTTGATAAGGAGTCCCTTTGTTCTGGGAGAGGAACTTTATGCAGCGCATCATATTGGTAGTACCATTGCTGCCACCAAGAAATTCTTCTTCAATCAGTCCGCCGAACTTCCAACCCCAGGTATCATCGTCATAGGTAAACTTGTAGTTACCTGGTCCACGCGAACGAGTTTTTTCGATGGTAAGAACATTGAATTCTCCTAACTCGTTCTGCTGCTTGGTGAACTTGAACACCTCATCTACTGTGTTCTTGATTGCCCTGGTGCCGCGAATCCCACCTTGAGCATTTGAGTGGTGAATCACTAGGAACGTGCAGCCAAACTCTTTGGCAAGGTGGCGTAAGCGCACCAAGGGACGAGCGTACTCAGTGTCGTTTTCTGAGTACAGGCTATCCACGCTCACTGAGGTGAGGGAGTCAACAATCACTAATTTGGGCTGATGTTGCTTGAGCATCGTTTTTAGTCGCCCAAACTCGCCAACGGTCCACTCGTCGCAGATGGCGAGGCGATTAGATATGCCGTCCTCTAAAAAGTCGTGCATTTCTAGAAGTTTTGCGGTGTTAATCGGTCCTTGGTCGGTTTCAATGAGCAGTGTATTCATCGGCTCAAATTCTGTTCCCTCGTAGGCAAAGGTTCCCCCGCTCACCGCAGCTTTAGCAAGAGAGAACGCCAAGCGAGTTTTCCCGACGCCACCATCAGCGTAGAGAACCACTACAGAATCAGCAGGAATAAATCCAGGAATAAGCCAACTTTGTTCTGATTGCCCGTACTGCTGGAAGTACTCTTTAGCAGAATGAACTTTGCTAGATTCTTGGGAATCTAGCCACTTAGCATGGAAGTCGAGCAGTTCCTTCTTGTTACCAAACTTCCACTTCTTAGCCATTTTGCGGAATGCCCAATCTCGTTGGGCAGTATTTTCAATTTCTTCAACTTCGCTTAAGTCCTTGCACAAACGCTCAAATACGTTTTTGTCCCACTGCTGCCAGTAACCCTTGCTGTCTTGCTTTCTCATCTGGGTGATAGGGAGAATTAAGTTTTCGGTATTCTCCATTATCCAAGTCAAGGGTTTATCAGTTTCGTGAGCATACGCTTCTATTTTGTTGACGCGGGATATTAGCTCACGGCGAAGATATTTTTCTACTAAGGCGTCAGCATGATAATTGATGTTTACTGCTGAAACGGTTCGGTCAATAAGGCTACCTAGCTTATTTCTTCCACCAACTCTTGTTAATAAATCATGGTCAGCAAGCCAGTTGATAACGCTTAGTAAATCGGTTGGTTTGTTTTGCTTGTGCAGCGCCAAGATAGCCTGGTAAATATCTTTATGCGCAGGGATATAAAAAGCGTCAGCAGTAATAATGTCCTTTATTCTAACAATAGCCTCGGGGTCTAACATACATCCCCCAAGCGTTACCTCTTCTATTTCGGGGTTACTTGGAGGTAAGCCGAGAGCGGGACGAAATTCTGGTTGTTCTGAGGGTGCGTACATCAGTTTTCACCCCCAATTTTTGCTATAATTCTAGTTATAAAATATTGCAAAGCAAACTTTATAACTGGTTGGCTGAATACCTGGTTGAGAGGTGTCCAGCTTATTTTTTTGGTAGTCATTTTTACTCCTCTTTCGTGTACGGTTATGAATCAGTTAAGTCATAATTAAGGTCGCGTTTGATTGAGCGGAGTGTATTGAGATTGTTGTACTGTTCCAAAATCTCTTTACAAATTTCGTTTTCTGATAGTTCCTGTCCCTTTAACTCAGCTAATTCCACTGCTAAGGCATAGGTTTGCTGCTGAGTGTGGAGTAAAAACCATCTCAAGATGTCAATTCTTGATTCCAATTGCTCAATACGTTCAGTCGACTTGTCACTGTTGGACATAGTTTAGAAAGGTATTTCGTCGTCTTCAAAACAGGTCAAATCTATCCCTTCGGCTTTGGCGAATTCTTCTACTGCTGTCCATGGGACAAAGTACAATAGTCGCGGTTTCAGTATCTCCAAGCGCAGAAAGCAAAATTCGTCAGACCACCGATTGTAATTAAGTCGAAATCTGACAATCGGTGTTATAGTCAGTTCAAAACGTCTAAAGTCCTGCCGATGAACTGCTGCCCATATCCACAGTCGCAGAGTGAGGAGTGCTTTCCTAAGTTGATTCACGAGCCGGGTAGTCGTCCACCATACATTTGTACTTGCCCGTCGCAGAGTGAGGAGTGCTTTCCTGATTTGATTCACTCCACTAGTGGTATGAAGCGTTACAACTTGTGTATTAATTGAATCAGTATCTTGGTTCATGATGTTCTCCTCGGTAGATTAAGAGGTACTCACCCAAGGTGATCGCCTGCTACTTGTAGTCGCATCTTGTGTGTCAAGCTCCCTACTGTCGCCCTGGGTTTTCGCTCTGTTTGTTGCCCCCTTTTCACAGGGTGTGATCATTATTCTCTGATGCCCGTGATATTTATCACGGGTGATTGAGAACCTGGCGCTTGCCAAAATGTAGGGATTAGTGTCTATCATGTAGATTGCATAGTACGTTAGTATCTATCACGTTCCAAGTCCCAAAGCGTTTTCTCAATGCACCACAAGACTGGTTTATCCGGGTATCTGTGCTGACAGTTGGCAACCAGACGTTCGGCGGTGGGAATGTCAAATTGAACCACTGTCAGAAGTTGGAGCCACGGTCCAGCGGAATCAGATTTATTGAGGTCAGGTTTGGATATTTTCTTGTGCTTGTGCTGGTGCGTTGTGTGCTGGCGCGGCTGCATACTCCTAGTAGCACGGTAATGGATTCTTAGGGTTAAGAATGCGAGGTACCAGGCGATCGCCATTAGAACTAGCCAAACGGAAAGAATTATGATGTGAATCATGGATTGAACTTGGTAAACTCAATTCCACGTTGCGGGAACTCTCCAGTCAAAAGCATCGGGGAGTTTTCGTATTTTTGTTTTGGGGTAACTATGTACTTTCCTGGTGTTTCACTCATAAAAGTTTTACCAAGTCTTGGCAATTAGACGCTTGCTGCTTTGTTCTCTCTGGGAACACTTTTAGCAGCCAGGATGAACTGGCGGTGTTGTCAGTAGAGGATGAAAATGAGCGATAAATTTGATTTGCGCGATGACGATGTCATTCACGCGAATAGTTCTGTAACTTTTGATGCGGGTTCAACGTTTAAAGTTAGCCAGCTAATGCAAGCCATAAGAAAGTACATGGGCAACTCAACTTCTTTTGTTAAATGGTTTACTGACGAAGGTGTTGAGTGTCAGGTTTTGCAAATTTATGGCGGGGGTTGGCAAAAAGGAAGGTTAAGGTTTCGCTTGGAGTTTATTCCTGATCAACCCGAAGCGCCTGAATCGCCGTCTAGCCCTGAGCCAACACGTGGCATTCGGTTCACTCTTCGGTAAATCATCTAGCTGATTTACATAGAACTCGACAGGAATAGTCGTCTTTCATAAAAATGCCGTCCTAGTACAAACAGGACGGCTACAGGCAATTATCTTCTTTTGGCTTTTCTCTAGTTAATCCCTGCTCTTGCATGGAGATTAAGTTGTAAATTTCTTGCTCAAGCTCTTGAACAGCGTTTTTAAAACCTTCTTCCTTTTGCCTACTTTCGTCAAGTCGAGCTTCTAATCGCTGCTGGTGTCCTTTAACGTATGACAGATACTCGCTTTCAATAAGCTTGAGACGCTCTAGGATTTTCCCAGCAGTACCTTCTCTGAATTGGACGCTTGACCTAATGGAATCTTGCCCTGGGCAATTTGGCGTAACAACTCTGACCTGGTCAATCCCATTGACTGAGCCATTGTTTCCATACTTGACCAGTCCTCTGGACTCATTCTCACATTGACTGTTTTCGCGTCTTCCGCTAATTTCTTTGGTCTTGCCATTATCTTGAGTCACCGTAGCAATAACCCCATTTTATCTTTACAAAACATCTTTTTTGTATAGACAAAACTCTTAGCTTGTTTTGTCTTTGCTTTATGCTAGCATTGGTTTAGCAAAGACAAAACAAGCTCCCACCCACCTCATGCCATAGCCGCCTGTGGGTCATCCCAATAAACCGGAGCGCTCCACCTCTGCCTCGCCCTTGCAGAGAATCACCCTCGCCCAGTTCATTCGTTAGGAGGACAAAAAAGCAACAGTCTTGCTGTTGCCAATTAGGGAGTTTTTTCTGTTTGTCAAACTGTGAGGTGATTAGATTTTCGTTTATCATGCAACGCAACCATAACTCAAAAAAAGTAAAACGACGACATCCGAATGTTGCAACAACGAGTGAAAAAAAAGGTAACCTATCGCTGTTACCTCCTCTGGTGTGTTGTCAGTTTTGAACTATCAGCATTTCAACGCAACGATAGCTCAAAAAATCTAAAACGGCGATGACCTTTATTGCAGACACCGCCGCAAACCAGCGTTTAATTAATTCAATTATCGCCTATGAACAAAATGAATCAAAACAAAACTTGCACTCCTCCCGACGTGTGCGACGTTTTGGCTACTGCTATTGTGCTAGCAGCCCAAGAACTAGCCCGTGTTTACCCTCAACCATCAGAAGACGGGTTAAATAGCCAACAAAGGTGGATAAACCACCTAGTGCAATGTGCCTGTAACCAACAAGAATCTATGACCGAGGAGGAAAGACTTGCTTTCAGAAAACAGTATTTTTCGGTGGAGCGCCTATGAAGAACGAAAATATCAACGCCGAAACTAGTGCAGAAGTACCCAGTTGGCTACAACCCACAATCAACATCTGTGACCTAACACTTGCCGATTGGTTCGCCATAGCCCGTGCTAATGGCTCTCCAAAACAATGGGGATTTTTTAGGTGGACTTATGCTGCCACCTCTCTTCTTGAGGAACTGAGCCTAGAAGAGTGGGAAATCGCAGTTGAACAAGCTGGTTATGACAAGTCCAATGGGCGCTTGTATTACGAGGCATACTCCAAAAACCGTTTGGTTGATCAAGACCCCAGTTAAAAAGATTCTAGAACCATGCCCCAAAAAACCAAGCGGGTTATTTTTTTAGTCACAAGAGAGTCATTAGCGAGTCATTCATGAGTCGTGACTATCGAACAACTTCAATATGACTTCAAACCGCTAAAACTCGACCCACGCATTGACTGGGTGCCAATAAACTTAGCAGCGGCATTACTTGACATACACCCAAGCCAAGTGCGACGGGACAGAGCAGTTCTTGAACAACTCGAATTAATCACCTACGCCAATCGTAGTAATGGATTCCATAGAGATGCGTTCTTAGCGCTCTGGGTTTTTAGGCAGCTCGTCCGCCAGCGGGGAAGAAAAGAAGCGATTCACCAAATCAGCGATTACTTGGAGGAATATTATGAACGAGAAAGACAGAGAAGCAGTAGCGCGAGCTAAGCGCCAGCAGCGCAAGACTAACCAGCAGAGCACCAGGACTGAGGAAACCGGAGAGCAGGCAGGACAGATAGGAACAAATGAACTATCAGCCATAGCGGATCAACTCTCAGATAACATCGTAGACTTCGTTTGGGCTGATGCCTTACAAAAAGCATTCACCAGATTATCGAACGGCGACATGGGCAAAATCGCACCCAAAATGCTGAAAGCTTTCGGCTCAGGACTGAACAGCAACTTCCAAACAGAACTCGAAGCGCTCCAGGAGTGGCATGACCCAAAATACGCATTGCCGCCGAGCAGCGAATCAGATGGCTGATACTGCTGACCATTTGTTCCAAACCACGGGCAAGAGTGGCAGATTGGGTGGCGATCGCCATTGGCATAGCTGCCGTTTGCCTCAGCTTTTATCTAATACTTTCAAAGGTTCAATGTCATGACAGTGTCCGAAATTATATCTCTACTACACAAAGCAACCGCTGACTTAACCCGCATCCATGAATCAGATGCTTGGCAGTGCTTAACCGAATCTCCCCAAGCTCACCCCCAAATAGAACAAATCATGGGCGACGCGCAGCACTACATCACCGAATTGCGGTTGCGGGTCGGTCAATCACTGGAAGGACCGACTTTGACGCCAGGGCTTGAGCAGGAGTTAGTCAACTTGTTCACCCGGGGAGAAGATTCACCAGCCACCTAAAGCAGAGCAGCAGTAAGGTAATCCAACTACCTGCTGCTGCCCAATCTACTCTGTGATGTCTACGCCATAACTTACGTAAACAACTGAGGAAATTTTAACCTATGAAACCAGTCGGGTACTATGTCGCATACACCCCCGGTGACGGTGGACTGCTCGAAGAAATGCAGGAAGCCTGGGGGGCACAGTTCCAACAACTGACTAACGTAGAGCGCTTGTGGATGATCACCAAGCTTGCTGAGGAGGCGTGTGCCGAGATTACTGAGGCGGATGACGATGATGTGGATGAAAGCGTTGAGCAAGCAATGACCCGATTAGACGAACTTAGCACTAGTAGCAAAGTTGGGTTAATTCTGGCCCTGGTCAATCAAATCAGAGGAATTTGAATTTAATTCATCAACGATTCGTAGGGGTAGTAGACGCTACCCCTGCAAAAAAAAGCAATGGACATACTTAAAATAGCCAAGCGCAATCCGGTTTCAGTACTGTTTGGCGTTGGGATACTTGCTTGTTTAGCACTCAGTAGTGGCAACGTCAAACAGCAGATGCAATCACTCTCCCAGGTGCGCGAACTGGCACAGCAGAATTCAGCCAAAGAAATGAAGTTACGCGCCACTGAGGATTTTATGAAGCAGCAGGCTGAAATTGCTGCTAACAGATACAAGTCCGGCTGTGTCATGGTCGTCGCCATGAAAAATCCTAACTACTACACAGCACTCTCAGAAGGACAGCCGGTCATAGACCGCGTTCGGCGAATACCTCTGCCAGCGGGGACGGTGGTGTGTGACTCCAATGGCTCCACAGGAATTCTTGAACCCGCTGCTGACGGTACACCAGTTGTTAGCGCGATAGCTTTCACAGGAGATCGCGCACTTGTAGAAGCTGCCAGAAATCGTAACAAATCTACACGTTATGCACTACCCAATCAATAGGAGCAATAATGCCAATACCTCCCAAAGGTTCCTCATCAGCTTTTAGCGGTGGAAGCACTACCCAAAAAGAAAGCGGTGTAGATACCCGCAAGATTATCAAAGTTTTGTACTGGTTAACGGTACTAGCGGGTCTAGTGTTCGCTTACATGAATATTGCCCCATATGCACGAATTGCCAAGACCATCATACTTTCAACTACGGATATCGACCTGGTGAAGCTAATTTCGTACATCCCAGTCATCAACGGTATAGCCGCCACAATCGGCACAGCTATTCACTGGGTTATTGGTTTCATTTTGTGGGCAGTTATTCAAACGGTGGAAGTCTTCCCCATCGTTTTACAGCGCGATCGCGCTTTCATGAAAACAATCATCAACGAAGCGAATGCCCATCAAAAATTTGAGGTCAAGGAAACCGATGACCCAGCGCTGGCAGCTCTTAAGAAGTGGTACAACCAATTCCCCAGTTTAACCATTAGCCGCGCTCGCACTGCCGCCTTGTTCGTCTACGCAATTGACTTTATAATTTGTATCACAGTTTACCCACCTTGCCCTGGTGGCTTCGGGCAACTGGTTTACATCTTGTTCACAGGGCAATTTTCAAGATTGGATTGGACCAACATAGTGCTATTGCTTTGCACCTTGTTCGTGATTGAGTTGATTGTTCGCTTTCTGTTTTACCTGGGGCAGATTGCTTACTTCATGAAATCCGCCCACTCACGCTCCTAAAAAATAGCGCCCTTCAGTTCAAGCTACCTGGTAGGTGCAAGTCCTACAAGGGCGCCTGTGAGATTACCCAAAGCCATTATGACGAACTTTAATCCTAAGTCGAATAAGTTCACTGCTGAGCAATGGCAGATTATAGCATCAGAAACCATCTCTGAATCAAACGCTCAATATTTGGTGATTGGTGGTATTGTCGGTGGATTCATTGCCGCTAGTGCTACTGCATTCCCCCCTACTGGGTTACTTGTGGCAAGCTGGGCATTATATGAGGCATGGCGCAAAACACGAGCACAGAACCGGAATGATGAGGCGATCGCCAAGTATGGATGTGTTGCCCATGTCCTCACAGGCGATAATTTGCGCGACTATCGGGAGCAGGTTGGGGATGAGGAAGTGCTAAAACAAATGAGTTGGGCATCTGACAACGGCTATGTCCTGAGCAACGACGCACTTGACTTTCTAGAAACTCAGCCACCTTTTATCCGTCAATTGCCGCAATCAAGAGACGAGCCATCAACAACTACTACTACAGTTGAAACCCAGGTTATAGACTACTACGACCCTACCGCAAGCGCGACTGTTGACATTGTAGGGGAGATGACGGAACGTATCAGCAATATGTTGATTATCGGCATCCCAGGCAGTGGAAAAGGGATGTTGGTTGCAAACACAACAAGAGTTGCCAAAACCAAGCACCAAAATTTAAAAATATTCGGTATCGACCCCAAAAACGACCCCAAGGAAACCGGATACTTTGATTGCTGTGACGTAGTAAAGCGCTTTGCTTGCATGGATGCCAAACCTGGGACGGTGGCCGCGTGGGCAGAAGCTGTTTTTGATGAGTATGCCGTCTACGCCCAGAAGCACCAACGCACCTTACTGATTGTGGATGAGGGGACGATGCTAGGCAACAAATTGCAGCAGGCTAAGTCAACCCTGCTTATAGATAAGCTGACCTCTTACGCCAGCGGGGGAGATTCAGCAGGCAGAAACGTTTGGTTTATGATGCAGTCACCCTACGTTAGCGGCGCATCTCTGAACCTCAGCACCACCAGCCAGATGACCAGCGTGGTCATTGCTTTTGAGGAAAACATTGGAGCGATCGCACAATGGAAGTCAGCCAAGATTTTTAAAAATCTGTCACTTGATGAAGTGTCAGAACTGGTTAACAACTCCTCTACAGGACGCGCCATTTACTACGGTAAAACTGGGCAATGGTACATGATGCCTCAGCTAAGAAATTACTCTGGTTATGACCGAGACAAGCGCCAATATCTTCCTGGTTTTACCTCTCAAGGCAACGAGCCAATTACCAAAGATATTGAGGCTATCAATCGGTTGGAAGAATCGTTGAACAGCAATTTACAAAACGAGCATTCTAAGCCTAACCCTGGACTCTCTCCTAGCGCAGAACTGCTCTTAAGTTACTTTGATAATGTCAAACAGAAAAGCCCAAAGTCAATAGCCGACCTCAAGGATGCCAATAAGTTAAGGCAGTTAGATAGCAGCGAATTACTAAAGGCATTAAGAGAGTTAATTGTGGCAGAGCATTTAACTTTTGACACAGAAGGTAGATACCTTAAGCCCGACTGGGAGTAGTCCGGTAATGTGTCAGTAATGGAGAAAAGTAGTGAAAATTTGCTATTACCGGCTCTGTTAACGGATTACCGACACTGTTACCGAAAACTCGGTAATGCTTGCTGTTTCAGGGCGGTAACGTTACCGACGCTCTTACCGCTCCGTTAACGCGCCGGTGACCATTACCGACTCATTACCGACAAGTTTTTATTAGTTAATCACTTCTAGTTAATATTAGGAGAATGCATGAGGATAACAAAATTAGCAATCATTGAAGCCATCACCGTAACACTGGGGGCAAGTGGAACGCTTGCTATTATCATCGGCGGTGGCGCTTGCCTTGGTGGCGCTTCTGCAACCGGGGTCATCAAAGCAGGTGAATTTCTTTCGCTTAATCGCCCAACGTACCAAAGAATGATGTTCTATGGGGGCATTGCTGCTGGGGCTGGCTTGTTTCTTGTTGGTGCTGGCGTAGGTATAGCCGAGTTTGTTGGCGATCGCATCTCAGAGGAAGATTTCCATCTCCTTGATGCAGAAGGGGCGGCCATTGAAGAGAAACAATCAGAACAAAAGGGCAGTGAGTTACCCGCTCAAGTTCTACCAGAACACAGACAACGAACTTGGCAGGAGTGGCACGAATACGAGGAAATCAAAAAATTTTGCAGAGGATGCGAGTACTACCAAGGCGGTGGGCGCTGCGCTCTGTACCAAGAATCGAAAGCTGATTGTGGTAGCCGAGCAGAGAAACCGTCTTGCAGCAGCTGCAAGTACTACAGTGGGTTGGAGTCGCTACCTTGTGCGGTACACCCGGGATTGAAAGAGAATTGCCCGGACTGGGAGGACTGTAGCAACTGACCACCGTCTAATTTTGGTTAATAGTTGTTATAAAAACATAATTTTTACAAGAAACGGCATCTTTATGGCTCTATTTCTACCCAGAGGTTTGCCATGAAAAATGGTATAAGCAGAGCTATAAAGAAAACCGCAACAACAAACATTGTTAGGAACGTCAGGAAAATCAACATAATCTAAAAATTAAAAACTTGTCAAAAAAAGAGCGGATTTTGATAGACCGCTCAAAGTATCAACCGTGATAAGAGGAGGAAAACTTTTTATTGAAATTGAGCGAACTTGTCGGCTGGTATGATCGCAGTGTCGTAAGTTTTCAATCCCATTGACCTTACTAGGGGTAAAAACTTGTTGTAATGGGTCTTTGTCCAACGACCAACGAAACAGCCAGCTGACCAAAGCCCAATCTTATTTGGTGGTGGGTCGTCATCGTTGTTCCCGGTGGTATGTTGATTCACACCGAAATCGGGTCCAACTACCTTTAGATCTCCCGTGCGTAGCCCGTCTTTGTTAGCATCCCGGAAACCGGTTATGGACGCACATTGAATGAGTGCTTGCTGTCGGTGGTGCATTCCGAATTCCCACGCATCAAGAAACTGGGTATCGCATTGGGTACGAAACGCACCGCGCGGGTTCATAGGGTTGTAGGTGTAATGAGCGCCCGGCTCACAAGTGGCTTCAGCGGACATTAATACGACCCCTGTATGGCTGACGAGGATTCGCACATCGTCCCACTCGTCTAGCCGTCCTTTCACTGGTTGCCAAGTGTCGGCATTGGCATCCTCTAAGTAAACAATATTTAAAGGGCGAATTCTCCACCCCTTTGATTTCATATAACGGATTAATTTATTTCCCAATTCTTGAGAAACCATATCTACTCCTTCTCATCTTCGTGATATTGGCGAATCCTGAAATTCCCTTGCTTGTTTAAATAATTCTCTATATCTTTCAGTGAATGATAAAGAACAGTGTATTTATGATTAATTTTTTGGTCTAATTGATTAGCAATCAGATTTACTGCTTCCTTACGGTTAAGCATGTCTTGAATGTGCAAGTCTAGTTTTTTATCTACCTCTTCAATTTTTTTGAGCCTTGGCTCTATCTTTTCGTGCCCTTCACTGACAATGTGTTTGGTTAAATCTTCTTCAATTTCTTTAAGAGAATTGGTAACATTATTGAATTGAGTAATAATTTTAATTGCTATAGCTCCTAGCGCACAAGCGCTAACGAGAATTCCTAAAAGAACGCTTGTTGACTCTAAGTTTAAGGTAATCCCCGTAGGCTGCTGCTGAGTCTGAGCCGTCGTTAATAACATTTGTAATAGTTATTTATGTCTTTTTCAATTTCTTCGTAATTAGGGAGAAACTTATTATAAATAATCAGCTCCTTTATCGCGCCTTGCATTTCACACAGTAGCGAAGTTCTTCGTAAACCACCAATAATCAATTCACTTGCTATTGGGGTGTAGGTGGGGTTTTTGTTAGCGGTGTCGAGAATCGTCTGTGAATTCTTCCTTATGAGGATACGAGAATTACTTCTCAAAAGAGAAAGAATTGAAAATTCTCGAAATTCAACAGTAGCCGTAACACGCCCATCAAGATAATTTCCTATATCCCAATAGAGAATCCCATCATGATAGCTTGGGAAAATAGTAATACTAGAGGGAGAGGCTTGATTGTTAGAGAGCAAAACGTTAGCGTTTTCAGTTTTAGCGCGAAAAACAATAAAAAGAGAAGTTGATGAATCAGAAGCAACCAACTGAGAAGAATTTAAATCTGGAATAAATAAAGGACCACTGCTAACATCAATTGCTTCATCCTCTAGTAATGGAGGCGGAATAGAATCGGAACGCGTAGCAATAAACTTGTTTTGGCTCTGGTCGCGCCAACTCAGTACTTCCTTTTCAGAAGTTTCATAAAGTTGATTGCTATAAATTGATAATTGCCTCAAACTAAGCGCCAAACCAGCACCTGGATATTTATCAAGTAGCAAAGCTTTTGTCGCTGGTGCTGGTGTTGGCTCAGGGTTGGGCGTTGGTCCTGGCTCTGGTGCTGGTGTTGGTTCTGGTTTGGGTGTTGGCTCAGGGTTGGGCGTTGGTCCTGGCTCTGGTGCTGGTATTGGTTCTGGTTTGGGTGTTGGCTGCGGCTGCGTCTGCATCGACTCAACAATAATTTTGTCTGTATCTGTGACCCATCCAATTTCAGAGCCAGCAAAAGCTAATTTTAAGTAATCATTTTTTGCAAACTTGACTGATGCTGATGACTTGCCTTCAAACGCTATTTGCCCAGGATTTATGTAAAGCGGGTTTTTATCTAATCCGACTGCACCTAATAAATCCACCTCTTGTCCTAGTATTGGCGAAGCAGGTAAAGTCAGTGTCCAACTTCCGCCCGTAGTATCAATTAGCAATTTATCGCTTGGAAGCGCAGTATAATTCGATGTTTTTAATTTCCATGGATCTTTATCGCTTGCTTCAGAAGAAGGATTCGGACTAGCATCTTCCCCTGGCACGAGTCGGAATGAAACCATAAATTCAAGCATTTGCATTTGCATTTGTATTGGACGCATTTTTTATCTTTGCTAGTTCAGTTAACAATTGATTTTTCAAATTATCAAACTGACAATCTGTCACCTCAGACCCAGAGCGGATAATCCGCCAAGACATCTCATCCCCCGTCCAAACTCTAAAAATAGAAAAGGGATACTCCATAAATTCAAAATCAGCACTAATCTCATCAAGATTAAATGATTGATTGATTTTGATATTTAAAGCGTTTTGCAATTCACTTGAGAGAACCTCGTTCAAGTCCTGCTGAAATTGATTAGCTAAAACCTGAAGAGCTTCTGCCAACGCCGCCTCTTGCCGAGCCTTGATCTGCTCATTGCGCTCTGTCGAATTGCGCCAAGCTTGATTAATAGCAGAGTCTAAATCCAGTTCAGTGTTTAAATAAACTTCCATATGTCTCCTTATGTTTCTTGTTCTGCTCCTGGTTTCTTTAGGAGTTCTTGAATAAGTTCATCTGTACCAAAAGGCTTTTCTTCAGTCCAAAGCAAGATTTTGTCTTGCCGTCGCATATACTCGCCATCATTGAAGCGAATACTGCTACCGCGACCACCAGGAACTTGATATTGATTCATGATGGTGCAGTAAGCCGGATAAACTCGTGTTGGCTGCTTGGTATAGGTTCCGGAAATATCCTCGGTACGGTCTTCACTGATTGTGGGTTTCTTTACCAAATGTGCTTCGCTAAGGGCAACTAAGGCTCGCAGTCTGTCCTCGGCTTCATCGCCAGTTGCGCCCATCACTTGCATTTGTCGCCCGTTGCTCAATATTCCGGTGGCTCGGTAGCGTCCCCACAAATACCCGTTTTTACCGCCGCAAGCAAGTTTGATGCTTTCCCAGTCACACTTAGAGCGCTTCACATCGGGGACAGCGTAAGTTGCTGTCACTAATCGTTGTCCCTCTGGCGCTTTCCAGGGTGGTTGGTCAACTGAAAAGAAAGTGATAACTAGCCGGATACTTTGAGGCTTTGCCCTGAGGTAATCATCAGCAGGCATTCCTACCAGCTGCCCCACGTCGCGGTTCTCAATTAATCGGTAGTTACTTAAAGTCTGAACAATTGTTCCTCTAAGTTGCTGCTCTGGACCTGCCAAAATAATCCGTTCACGTTGGTTGGTGCGGTCGGGCTGGATTTCGACATAGCGCTGCTGTCCTAGAATTAACTCCTGCTGACTAGCTAGCTTTTGTTGGGCAATGTAGCTATCTAAACTATTGGCGACGACGTAACCAGCTTCCACGCATCCCTCCCAAGCTTCTTCTAAAAATTCTTCAACAAAATTTTTGACTGCTGTATTGGGGATGGATTCCACTGCATTATCAAGAGCTTTAGCAAAACTCCAAGGCTTAGAATTAGGCTGCCCCCAAGCTTGAACCGCTCTTGCTGCTTTATCACCAAAAACTGCTTGTACAAAACCAATGTTGCTTCTAATGAGCTTTCTGACATTTTTAAAAGCCCACATGAAAAGCGCTTGCACGCCACTAATAAAGCTGTAGCGAATCAAGTTGTTGAGATTAGCTATCAACTCTTCAGCGAATTCTTCGCTGACATTGGCAAGTACATAAGCTCCTAAAGGCTCATTAAAACTAAAAATGAAAGCTCCAGGTAAAACGCCGCAAGCGAGGTATCCAAAAGCATTGCCTAGAGTGCCACCAAGCATAGATGCTAGTACATTAAAACTGTTTTGCAACTGCTGGTCTAATTCCTTGTCAGTAACATTCCAGTTGAAATTCCAAATGTACTGAACTGTGGCAACAATCAAGCCCCAAAGTGCGGTGAAGCTGATGCCAATAAGTTTAAAAGCTTCCCCAATCAACCCTAGAAATTGTTTGCCAGCGTTCCAGATCCAACCAATAATATTTCCACCTTCGCTTTCCTGCCGCACTTGTAATGCTGCTCGGAAAACACGCACTCCCCCCTTACCAATTTGGCTTCTAGCAAGTTCAGAAGACAAAGAACTTCGGACAATATCGGCAGCACCCATTAACCCCAAAGCTCCTCTAATTTAATCTGCCAAATTATATCTTTGGTCATTCCGACACTTCGGCGCAATTTGAGGAATTTCTTGACTTCAAAATTCCGGAAGTAAACTGACCTATCTTGCAAGTCTTGAGGAATTGGAAATTGAATTAATTGCTTATCTGCCTTGGGATAAAGACGAATTGATTGACTGACTTGATTAGAATTAGCAGTTTGATAACGAGCGCGTAGATAACACCAGCTTTTGACTTTGGAGAAATCGTCGCAAAAGTAAGTAACTCTTAACGTGGCGTTAGCACCTGTCGCCGTATTTGGGAATTTAATCCAGTCAGCAGATGTTGGGGTTGTCGTGCCTAAATTATTCCAAACTCCGATATCATCCGTAATTGTCTGCGGCATCGTCTTCCCCGATTTCTTCTAGCCGTGCATGGTATTCACCCCCTTCAATGTATTCGGTAAAATTAGCTTCGTCTACAGCTTCTAACAAGCCAGAGCCATCAGCACGGACAATATAAGTTAAGGCACTTTCACCTGGCGGCAAGCTGCTATATAACCACAAATCAAATTTTGGATCACCCGGAAGCAAGAGCTTATTATTAAGCTGTTGCTCCAGTGCCACCGGCTGCACCATTTAAAACCACTTCCTCGGTTGTTTGATTGAATCCACTTTCACCTAAACTGCCAGTTTTGTTAGTAGAAAAGAAGGAACTAAAAGTCCCACCGCCAGTTGTTTCAAAACTTGCTCTTCCTGGTCGGGGTATACGACTTCCCCGGACTAAAGAATCTCTTTCGGCTTGAGTATTAATTGTGACGGCTGATTCTAACCCAAGCGCTGCTCCATAAGCATCAAAATCGGTTCTGTTCATTGAGAAGCAGTAGCGTGCTCCATTTGATAAAGTAACAATCGCTGTCAAGCTACCACGGGAAGCGGAAGCTGGGCGGACCAGCACAGCTCCTCCTTGCTTGGATAAGTTCCATCCAGCGCTAAGTGCCCTTGCTAGCGAAGGTGTAGCACAAAAAGTACTCACGCTCCTTTGAGTACCCGCTGCCGCCGTGCTGATTCTTTTGGTGACGCGTGGTGGTTTCGGCGCGTTTGCTCCCACAACCATAATCTTGCCGACTTGAGCACTGGCAGCAGCTACAGTTAAATGTCCTAGTGGAGCAATATCCGCAGCAGAGACGCCACTGATAGAAGTTAAATCTTTTGTTTTGAATCCATAAAGGATTTTAGTGTTTACTGGGACAAACACTAAATTATCTCGTTTGACATTGCGTGTATACCCTGCCATGCTTAAACATTCTTTTTTGAAAGACTAGATATTAATCTTTTTACCTAATAGAAAACAGCTTGTAAAGCCCCAGCTGACAGGGGTTCGTGGCAGGTTTAAGAATAACTTACCAAGCTGTTAATATATATTCAGATGACAAAAAGCCCTTAAGGGTCTAAAAATATTACGCACTCTTTTGTAGGTTTATGATTTGACCTAAAAACAGCTTAAAAAATCCTGATTTTTACCTAATTTTTTTTAAGAATTAATGAACTTAAACAACCAAGATGAAATTAAAAGTCTTTCCATTGTTAGGAACTCCGTGCAAACGCTTAATAATGCGCCGTAAGCATCCTTTGGGTAAACGAAGTGGACAGACATATCACTACCGCCCGCAAACAAGGTTAATCAATCGCCTTGCACAAGAATTGGAAATGTCACCCCAATCCGTAAGACAACAGATTGCACAAGAAAGGCTTTATTTATTGCGCCAATACTATGGAACAGAAATTGGTCCACAGGATGTATAGCTTATTAGCCGCTTTGATTTGAACCATTAGGGTTATCAGAGCCGATTTTGCGGATGCGCGGACGACGGTTGAAGTCCTTTCCGTAAGGATGTGTAGTATCTGTAATCCCTGGTTGAGAGATGAAGCCTTGTTCTGCCTGATCTAAAAACGCATCCCAGGAGTTAGATCCATTAGCGTCAGGGTTAGAATTGTCCATCTCCTTGGCAAGTTCCCCTGCACCGCGTTTAAGCAGTTCCAGCAGAGCACCTGGAGCATTTGGCGGAATATGGCGGAAGTTGGCGGCTTTCCACATAGCTGCCAGTTCTAGAAGTGGTGCTAAATGGTCGTTGAGGTCTTCCTTGCCGTCGTTTTCCCACCCTCGGTACTTGATGTTAGTCTCCTTGAGGACTTTATCAAGTTGTTCCTCTCCTGGGGTGAAAGACATCGCCAATTCTCGCTCAACTTGCGCACCCTTGTATCCTAGATATTCGGCGTTTGCTTTGGCGTATTCGTAAGCTAAGGTTGCTGTTTGTTTGGTACTTCCTGCTTCAATCATCCCGCGAATCGTAGCTGATAAATTGGCATCGCTTTCAGTGCGAAGTACCATCAACAAACCCACAATCTCAGCTAGTGATTCCGCGATGTTGGGCAGTTTAATTCGCTCTGCTTGATTACCGGATTTGGTGAGGTCAGCGTCTTCAATTTCAATTTCAATTGGGTACTTACCACATAAAGCATCTAGCTGCTTTACTAGGTACGATAAAAATCTTGGTTGGTTGTGTATTCTAATTTCCCCACTCGACGGATTAGTGAGTGTTTTGGGGACTTTGATAGGGAAATCATCTATGCCAATCACGTAATTTAATCGGCATTTTTCAGCTTCCAACTGGGCAATTCTTCCAAAATACAAACTAACCTGTGACTCTGTACCTTTAACTGCACCGACAGTGATTGAACCAAACGTTGGGCGAATTACAGGGTTTTGCTGATCTTCTGATGCATCCCTGATTTCACAGCTTAGAAAAATTGGCACTGAAACATCAACTATTTCCACTTCTCCTCCTGACTGCCCTGGCACTATTGAGGATCCTTGGGGTCCTTGAGGTCCTTGAGGTCCTTGAGGTCCTTGAGGTCCTGGAATTCCTTGAGGTCCTTGGAGTCCCTGCGCTCCTTTTTCCCCTTGTCTTCCTGCTGGTCCTTGTGGTCCTTGCTTACCAGGAGCACCCGCCGGACCTGGTACTCCTTGCTTACCAGGAGCACCCGCCGGACCTGGTACTCCTTGCTTACCAGGAGCACCCGCCGGACCTGGTACTCCTTGTTTACCAGGAGCACCCGCCGGACCTGGGGAACCTTGCTTACCAGGAGCACCCGCCGGACCTGGGGAACCCTGCTTACCGGGCATTCCTTGCAATCCGCGTTCACCTTGGGCACCACGCAGTCCTTGAAGTCCCCGCAATCCTTGGGCACCACGCAGTCCTTGAAGTCCCCGCAATCCTTGGGCACCACGCAGTCCTTGAGGTCCCCGCAATCCTTGGGCACCGCGCAGTCCTTGAGGTCCCCGCAATCCTTGAGGACCCCGTAATCCCTGAGGACCGCGCAGTTGTCCAATTTCGCTACGTCTGACAAATAGCCCTAAAAGACCAAGAATTCTTGATACATCGGCAGCAAGCCTGTCAAGCCCGTTATCTACGCCATCAATTCGCGTTCCCAGTGTTTGTAAAGTTGCAATACTTACCCCTAAACTAGCTAGCGAAGCTGCAAGCGAGGCAACTGTGCTGGCTGCTTGCAGCGATTTAGTTAAAGCAGATCCTGCTTTTGTAGAAGCGCTTCTTGCAGTATCTGTAGCAATCCTCGCGGACCCAAAGGCATCATCTGCCTTGGCCAGCGCTGAGACGCCTTTTTTTAACGCTTCTCCGGCTCTACCTAATGCACTGGTTGCTTTGGATTCCGCCGCTCTTGCTAAATTGTGTGCCTGTGTCCCTACACCATAAGCTTTATTTGCTGCGACCCTAGCAGATTTAGCGACTTCTTGCACATTTTCTACTGTACCTTTAGCGGCGCTGGCTACATCTTGCGCTACTGTGGCTTTTTTTAAAGCAGAATTAATACCTTCTTTTAAAGGTCCAATTTCTGTAAGAATAACACCGTTGGCTAAAGGAGAGATTTGAGGAACAATAGCAGCTTCACTGCGCTTCACAGCTTGAGCGATAATTTTTTCTTCATCAATTTTTTTCAGTGCTGCTATTTCCGCCCGGAGTGCAGCAAGTTCCGCTCGCAGTTCAGCACAGCAATCAGTCATTTATCCTCCTAATCATTGAGCGCATAGCGGCTATTTTAGATTTAAATTCAGAGCAAGGAATACATTGATATCCAGGATATTTATAAAAATCACACTTCATGGAATTTTGGGGACAATCACCACATTGACAAGTGTATATAGGTTGTCCTAATCCATAATCAGTAAAATTATTTCCTTGATTATCTACTATATTAATTTCCCATTTTAATGGTTCTTCCTTGCCATCAACACGTCTAAAAGTTATGTCACGGGGAACATAAGGAGGGTAGCATTCGCTTGCTTGACGAGAGGTTCTTTCAGCAGTCCCAAGAAAATTGAAATAAGCGATTCTTCTTTCTCCAGTAGAGTTAGAAAATTTTATTCCTTGCCTGTAGTACTGATAATCGCAATACAAGCTGAATCCTGATAGTTCCAGCCACTCGGTAATAGGATATTCAAAAGGTGGATAAATAATTTTTGTATTTGGAGATATTAAAGTTCCTTGAGACTGCGAACCAGAATCGCCATACCTTATGCTTTGAAGTACTCGCCCAGTCTGTTGATGACATTGGTCAATCCAGTATTCACAGTAATATCCAGTAAAAACATAGTTCTTGGCAGTGATAGGTTGAACAACAATTTTTATGGGAGAATTTTTACTACTGTATATAGTTTCTTGCTTCTCAGGAAACTTGTACTTAATTATTGCTTTTTCTCCAGCTTTGCAGTAATTCATAATTCGCTGGGAGTCAAAGTACTGTTAGCATTAATTATCTCTACATTAACATATTTATACTTAGCAGGAACATTTACTTCTATAACCAAAATATTGACACATACTGGTTTCTTGGCAACAACAAAATAAGTTCTCCAGCGATAAATATAAATCAGCGACAGTAAATCATTTGCTTCATAAATCAATGCTCTAAGTAACAAGGCCACAAATAAAGATTCAGCAGTATTATTTGGCTTTGAATCAAAAAGTGGTAAATCAGATTTGGTGATATAGATAAAATTAGCATCTTGCCTGAAATTATTTCCAAAAAATCTAGCATGGCTTGATAAATAGTCTTGATAATTAATGCTTTTGGTAAAATAAAACCAAGAAATCAAATAAAGAATACAATGATGAAAATAGCTAACTGTTGTTATCAACCCCAAAGAAGAAATAACAACTTTAAGATTCATACCAAAAGAATAAACATTTATAAAACTACTAATTTTCCCATGACTGGGTAGACTATTACTAAATCCTAGCTGAGAATTAATAACCGCCATAACTTAAATTTCTAAGCTACTCTTACAGCTAACCCACCACTGCTGGGATTCAAAATCAAGTACTGATTGGAACTATTAGGAATTTGTAAAACGTCAAACCGACTTGTACTACTGCCAGCAAACAGTACTAAATCATCAGAAGTTCTACCAGACAAACCTGTATTACTTTGAGATAAAAGTATTAATCCTTGCAAGATATCTCTTCGATTAGATATTGTGTTTACACTTCCTAACCTACTAGTGCCAGCTAGGGCGATATCGTGTTCAGTAGTATTATAAGGATTTAAAGCTGAAGTGCGGAACAAAGAAAAAGTATTTCCTGTAGGAATGAACACATAAGGAAAGCTGTTTAAGTCCCACCAAGAAGGCTTGTTGTTTGGCGAACAATATCCTAAAGGGTAATAAACAGTGTTTTGATAAACTAAAATAAGTTTATATTCTGGGTTAGCGTTTAGCGCTACAAAATTAACTTGAAGGTTACTAGCAAGAGCAGTGTAAGTTATTTCTGTACTGCCATTGGTTCCAACATGAGTCGATACAGTCCAACCAGAATAAATTTGTTGAGCAACGACTAGCGCAGTAGTTACCCTTATTCTTAAATAAGCTGTTCCCGCTAACTTAGTAGAATCGATTATTACGGCGTAAACAGCTATTTTATCTGTACCACTTGTAAATTCATCAAAAGGAGCAGGATAGCCAGCATTTGTAAATGCTTGCTTGATGCCATCATAAAGATTTTGCTGAGTAATTGTTGGAGCTACAAAGCTATCCATTCTTGCTGCTACTGCCATAATTAATAATCATTGGGATTGATTGCAGCGGAAGCGTCAGGTCTTTGCATTTCTATGGAGTAGGACCGCTGGCGATAAGTGGTATTGTTTCGGGTCACCAAGCTATCGAAGGATTGAGTGATAGTAATTTGAATATCGGGGTTTAGGGCTTGATTCTCGTCACTTAAATACTTTTGCGCCAATAAGAGTAAAGCAACGACTAAGCTTTCAGCGCTGTTTGTCGCGGATGCGCTTAAACCTACTGTTGCCAAATCCGCTTTACTAATTGTGAGAGTGGTCGCCGTTTGGGTGGCACCCGGTCCAAAAACGTCTGTTAGCTGAGGCTCCGCCATGCAAGTAAATCAGATGAATTATCAATCTGTTTTAGCTTCCAAGGGGCATGAGCGTCAAAAAATACCGCAACCGACAGGCTAATGCTTGCGAGCAAGGGTTTCTAAGAGCCAATAGGAGCATGGCAACCTTAAAAGTGCTTGTTAAAAATCATATTCAATTCTTAAGTACGCAAAATCAACACTTTTGACTATTTTTTGAGTAGCACCTGAGTAGCACCCGTTAAAGCAATCCCTTGACATCACCTCGAAACCTTGCCTTATCAATCGGTACAGTTTTATATTTCGGCTACATATAACCTGTATTTGAATAACTCCAGCCTTCTGTTGGTTCAAAGTCGAGTTTTCCTGTACAGGTTAATTCAGCAACTTTCTCATGTGTCCAAGGAACAGAAGGATTCTCACAAACAGCAGGCAAATAATCTTCAAGATTCGTGTAACTCGGTATTCCACTTGTATGATTTAGCAACCGACGCAAGGTAACACTATCTTGAAATGGCATCTGGGGTAACCATTTCGTAAGTGGATCATCTAAATCTAACAAGTTATCCTGAGCTAAACGCAATAAGCAAACGGAAACAAAAGTTTTGGTAATGCTGTAAATGTAAAATGAGCGATTAACGCCAAGAGCTTGCTTTGCATCAAGATCTGAGAAACCACTGCTTCCTAACCAGACTCCATGTTTCTCATCATTGATAGCCACATTCACACCCATGCAGCCTGTGAAGTGAAGGGATTGGTTGAGCTGCGCCTGTAAAGTATCTTCTAACCTACTATCCATATATAGGACTCCTGTGCAGATTTTTGAACGACACGCTTGCGGAGGGCAGTGCGAACGCAAAACCCGGATGTAGTCGGCAAAATACGGTAAGCACTGCCCACCCTACAATACTTAAGATTTTTCATAAATCCTGCGCGGATTGGTATAGTGAGGAGATGCCTTTTGATTTGCCATAAGTTTACATTTCTCTAAAAGCGGGTATCTACCTACTTATATTGGGTAAATCACCTACTGAATTTGACTGCCACTTTCTATAGTCTAAAGAATAAGTTTTTAATCTTTGCCGAATAGAAAAACTTTGATTCGGCAGAATATTGGGCATATTCTCTAAAAAAAACTCCCCAGAGTTTAACCACCACATTCTTGAAGAGGTTGAGCTTACCAATGCCTCTTCTTACTGTTTGGTTGACATCTCAATTCTCAGCTTAAAGCCTTGATTTCATCCCTTAGGGGAATGTAGGTAGCCCCATCAAGATAATTGCGGAGAACTGCCATGAATTTAGCACAAATCATTAAAAAGGAGCCAATGGAAAAGGGCTGGTGGCTAGAAATTGTCTCCTCTCAGCCCTGCTGTACCTACTACTTTGGGCCTTTCGAGAGTGCTCAGCAAGCTATTCTTGACCAAGATGGCTACATTGAGGATCTCGTAAACGAAGGAGCACAAGGAATTACTGTTCAGATTCAATGGTGCAAGCCAAAGGAACTCACTATTTGCCCAAAGGATGAATTGGCAGAGAGTTTTCAAATGTGAGGAGAGTTTAATTACCTAGCAACGACCCCAAAAGTTGAGCCATAGTCAGTAACTCGATTAAGGTGGGCAAAGTTTTAGGAGTCGGTGACAAGACATCACACAACAAAAAACTAGATACAAAACAGGAGAAAACTATGACGCTTTCAAGAATCGAAGACTTTGAAGCAAGTTCCCGTCGCTCTTTTAGAGAGCATAAGCTCATGCAGTTTGAGGTCTACACCGTTCAAGACGAAAAGGCGGGAGAAGTGGTGGAAATCTTAGTCGATGAAGCCGGGCATTCCCAGTACCTGGTTGTCTCACTCAATGACGAAATGACTGGTAAGCAGGTACTACTGCCATATAGTGAAGCTCAGGTTGACCAAACGACAAGACGCGTCTACGTTAGTAGACTTAACAAAGGACAAGTCGCTGAGTTGATGGCTTACAACTCAACTGACAACAACAACATGGTCTGCAGCTTGAACGAGGAAGTAGCTTCTTCTTCGTATCCCTTGTAAAACGCACAAAGCTATATTTGTCAATACTTTCTGAAAATTTTGCACTACCCTAACACTTATCGGATAATCGCAGGCAGACAAAATGTCAGCGATTTTTTTGCGAATTAGTTGCAAGTCATATTCATACCGACTATGATTTAGATAAGGTAGATTCAGTGGACAACCCAAAGTATGGAGAGCCTTGTTATCGGTGCAGTTGCTAGTTTAGGTGCAGGACTTGCTACAGTTCTCGGTGCCTTGCCGATTTTACTGCCAATAAATCTCACGCAACGTGTGCAGGGAATCATGCTGGGGTTTGGTGGGGGAGTGATGTTAGCGGCGACATCGTTTTCGTTAGTTGTGCCTGGTACAGAAGCAGCGATCGCCCAAGGTTACTCCAAAGCAATTGCAGCCTTAATTATTGTCATCGGGATTTTGCTTGGGGGAGTATTTCTGCAACTGGCACATAAGTTATTACCGCACGAACACTTCTTCAAGGAGGAAGAAAGCGTTCGTGGCAGTAATCTAAAACGAATTTGGCTATTTATTGCCGCAATTACCATTCACAACTTCCCCGAAGGATTAGCTGTAGGAGTGAATTTTGGCAATAATAATATTAGCGATGGAATTCCCGTTGCTTTAGGTATTGGTTTGCAAAATATTCCTGAAGGTTTAGTCGTAGCATTAGCTTTGGTAGGTGAGAAATATTCACGAGGTTATGCTTTGTGGATTTCGCTGCTGACGGGTTTAGTTGAACCAATTGGCGGTGTGATTGGTGCTGGTGTGGTGAGTATTGCTAATTTCATATTGCCTTGGGCGATGGCATTTGCAGCAGGAGCAATGTTGTTTGTCATCAGTGATGAAATTATCCCAGAATCTCATCGCAAAGGCTTAGAAAAAGAAGGAACTATAGGTGTCATGTTTGGCTTTGTAGTCATGATGTTTTTGGATATTGCTTTAGGATAATTCCTGGTACTTATCGTTACCAGGCTGAGCCTGGTACTTATCGTTACCAGGCTCAGCCTGGTAACGCATTCCCTGAGGCTCCGCCTCACATTCTCCATAAGTTTTTTGTCCATAAGTTTTTTGACTGTCTTTTGAGGAAAGGCAGAGCCTCAAACAATAATCATTCCCTGGCAGAGCCAGGGAACGAGAAACAGAGCCAGGGAACGAGAAATCACTCTATATTTTGAAACCAAAAGGAGCAAAATATGAACTTGATTCGCTTTGAACACATCAACATTTCTTGCAAAAATATTGAAGCAACTAAGAAATTTTACCAAACCCTATTTCCTGATTGGTATGTACGCGCCGAAGGAGTATTCGAGGGTAGACGCTGGATGCATTTGGGAAATAACCAATTTTATCTAGCTCTCAACGATGAAAGTAACCAAGAGCGCGTGCATACGCCCTACGAAAGTATTGGCATAAATCATGTTGGCTTTGTGATTAAAGACGGCGAAGCCATGAAAAAATTGCTTGATGCCGAGAGCATTGAATATTACACAATGACAGCGGCTGAAACAAAGCACAGAATTTATGTCAATGACCCAGATGGTAATGAGATGGAGTTGGTTGAATATAACCCTGAGTACGCACTGAAATAATGGCTTGTAGTGGGCGCTGAAGCGCCTACTACTATTACCCAATAGGAGAATAAACAATGACTACAACACAAAAAGTAGCTGTAGTAACCGGTGCAAATCGCGGTATGGGATTTGAAGCTTGTCGTCAGTTGGCTAAAAAGGGATATCAGGTGGTTCTCACCAGTCGAGATGAAGCAAAAGGCAAAGCTGCTGCCGAAAAGTTACAAGCTGAAGGTTTGAATGTCATTTTTCATCCCCTTGATGTCACTAATGATGAAAGCAGTCAGAAATTAGCTGAATTTATTCGTGAGCAGTTTGGCAAACTCGATGTCTTAGTGAATAATGCAGCCATATACATCGATTCTCAAACAGGTGGAAACAGTGTGTTTGATGCCAAAATTGACACTCTGCGGCAAACGATGGAAACAAATGTTTACGGTGTTTTGCGAGTGACTCAAGCGTTGATTGGGTTGATGCAAAAACAAAATTATGGACGGATAGTGAATGTTTCTTCTGGTTCGGGACAATTGACTGATATGGGAAGCGGTATTCCTACGTATCGCATTTCCAAAACCGCTTTGAATGCCTTAACGCGGATTCTTGCGAACGAATTACAAGGCAAAAATATATTAGTGAATTCCGTTTGTCCTGGTTGGGTGAAAACTGATATGGGTGGTCCAAATGCACCCCGTACACCAGAACAAGGAGTCGATACGATTGTGTGGCTGGCAACTCTTCCTGATGGAAGTGCAACGGGTGGATTCTTCCGCGATCGCCAACCAATTGATTGGTAATAAAGGAGCAGAACATGAGCAGATTACAAGGAAAGTATGCCTTAATCACAGGGGCATCACAAGGATTAGGAAGGCAACTCGCGATTGATTTTGCTCAAGAAGGAGCAGCAGGAATATCGATTGTGGCGCGTAATGTTGAGTGGCTGAATCAAGTGCGTAAAGATATTCAGGAAATCGCGCCCAAAACACAAGTTCTCATCATTGGCGCTGATTTAACTAAGCACGAAGATATCGAGCGTGTTGTTGCGACAACTTTATGCGAATTCAACGGTCATCTCGACATTTTAGTGAATAATGCATCGAGCATTGGTCCTTCTCCGATGCCTTACTTGCTCGACTACCCACTTGAGGATTTTCGTAACGTTATCAACACCAATTTAATCGCCCCATTTTTACTTATTAAAAAGGCATTACCAGCGATGATTGAAAATGGCGGTTCCATTATCAACGTCACGAGTGATGCAGGGGTCAATGGTTACCCTGGTTGGGGCGCTTATGGCATCTCGAAATTCGGTATTGAAGGGATGTCCCAGACATGGGCGGCGGAACTTGAAAACAGCGGTGTGCGTGTCAATTGGGTAGATCCAGGTGATATGAATACCGCCATGCATCGTGCAGCGGAACCAGAGGAAGATCCTACCCAATGGGCAAATCCAGCAGATGTGACGGAAGTATTCATCTTCTTAGCTTCGGATGAATCACGCCACGTCAACGGGCAAAGATTTCAAGCTCAGGAAGAAAATTGGGGTCAGCAAACAGAAGAACCAGCGCTCGTTTAAATCGGTAACAAGTAAGTAGTGAGCGCTTAAGCGCTTACTACAACAAAATTAGTAATACTCATCAGTCATCTATCTAAAGTAGTGTTTTTTATAATCAAAAGTACTATTTTAAAAAAGTAATGATTCATACAACAATACTGTTGGTAAATGTTATATGTTAACAAAACCCTTTACTTTTACACTTCCGGCGGAGCTTTCCGCAAAAGAACCACCAGAGCGTAGGGGAATTGCCCGTGATCAAGTGCGATTGATGGTCATAAACCGTAATGACTATAGAGTCGAACATACCTATTTCAATAGCATTGGTGAGTTCCTCCGCCCTGGTGATTTATTAGTCTTTAATACCAGTCGTACCCTTCCGGCTTCTCTTGATGGCTGTGAGATACCGAAAGGACAATGTATGGAAATCCGCTTAGCGCAGCATCTACCGGATGATTCTTGGCTTGCTTTACCTTTATGCCAGCAACAACCCACCTGTAGCTTGCAAACAGGAACGCAGATTCACTTTGGTCAAGGGTTAACTGCCAATATAAAGAATCGCGACACCCATATTCCGCAACTGTGGAAAATACGCTTCTCAAAATCAGGAACTGAGTTGATGGACACACTCTATCGCTTAGGGCGTCCGATTCGTTATGAATATGTTTCAGAACCTTGGGATTTAGACTACTATCAAACTGTCTACGCCAAAGAACCAGGTTCCGCAGAGATGCCATCAGCAGGACGAGCTTTTACATGGAAGCTACTTTTTGATTTAAAGCGCCGTGGGGTGGAAACAGCACACATCGTACTACATACGGGTTTATCTTCTTATATGGATGATGAACTCGACGCACAGCATCTCGCTTCAGAAGAAGAATATTCTATCAGTGAAGCAGCAGCACAGAAGATTAACCATACCCATGAAAAAGGAGGACGAGTCATTGCAGTTGGGACTACTGTAGTTCGGGCTTTGGAATCTGTTGCAGATGCGAATGGCAGAGTACAATCCCAGCATGGCTACACGCGATTACGTATTACTGCTGAGCATAAACTTAAAACAGTGGATGGTTTGCTAACTGGCTTGCATGAACCAGAAGCCAGCCACCTCGACTTGCTGACTGCGTTTCTTCCGGGACAGCAAATTAAGCAAGCTTATGAGGATGCGGTGCAGCGAGGTTACTTGTGGCATGAGTTTGGAGATTTGAATCTGATTTTATAAGGGGTAGGCTGAAAACCCTGTGGCTTTAGCCCAGGGATGAAAGCCACGATGCAGGATTTACCCTGCCGTAATGTTTTCTTTTTTAGGTTCTGGCAGAGAATCAATCCATTCATCAATCATACTGCTGATAGTTCGGTCTAACTCGGCTGATAATAAGACTAGCTTATGATATCTGCGGTCAGTTAGCCTTACGTTTAATCTTTTAGTTTTCATAACGGAGTTTATTGGCGTTACATTAATAATAGTATAAAATTAGTTAGTTAAATGAAGAAGGTGATAACGCAGTGCTTGTATTAGAGTACAAAGTTAAAGGTAAGCGTCAACAATATCAGGCTATTAACGAGGCTATTAGAACTACACAGTTCATTAGAAATAAAGCGATTCGCTATTGGATGGACGCACCCAAGGAAGTGAAAGTAGACAAGATTGCTTTGAACAACTATTCAACAGCGCTGCGTAAAGAATTTGGATTTGTTAAAGACTTAAATTCAATGGCAAGGCACGGCTGCAACAGAAAGAGCATGGTTAGCTATTGCCCGATTCTATGATAATTGCAAGTCTAACAAACCTGGTAAAAAAGGCTTTCCTCGCTTTCAAAAAGACAACCGTTCTGTTGAGTATAAGACTAGTGGGTGGTCATTGCATCCTACAAAACGACGCATCACTTTTACTGATAAAAAAGATATAGGTGAAGTTAAAGTGTTAGGAAAGTGGGATATTCACACCTATCCTGTCAAGTCCATTAAACGAGTTCGATTAGTTAAAAAAGCTGACGGATATTACTGTCAATTTGCAGTTGACATTGATGTAAAACCTGAATTCAGAACGGGTAATGGTGAATTAGGTCTAGACGTTGGGTTAGAGTTTTTCTACTCTGATTCCAACGGGCATCATGAAGAGAATCCTAGATTCTTGAGAAAAGCCGAGAAAGCAATTAAACACGCTCAACGTCAGATATATAAAAAAGAAAAAGGAAAGAATCAACGACGGAAAGCAAAACGAAGATATGCAAAAAAGCATTTAAGAGTAAATAGGCAACGGAATGAACACGCGCTTGAGAATAGCGCGTAACGTATGCAAAGCTAACGCTGTCTTTCGCCTATGTAGACGCGAAGCGGCGTGCCGCAGGCTAAACTTGAATGTCAAAGGCATGGTAAAAAATCATTGTCTTGCCAAGTCCATTAATGATGTGGCTTGGAGTCTATTTCGTCGTTGGTTGGAGTATTTTGCTACCAAGTTCAATACTCAAGTTGTTGCCGTCAATCCTAGAATGACTTCTCAAAAGTGTTCGGGTTGTGGTGCAATTGTGAAAAAATCTCTTTCGACCCGTACCCATAAGTGTAGCTGTGGATGTGAGTTGCAAAGAGACGTGAACGCAGCGATAAATATTCTAAATCTTGGAAAACAAGCGTGAGTGTTGGGCAATCCCGAAGTAACGCTACAGGAGTCGGAACCTCTACTCTGCTTGGGGAAACCCTGGTAGAGCAAGTACTGACGATGAATGTAGAATCCCCTGGCTATCAAAACTTTGCTGTCGCTCGTTTTGATGTAAAGCCAGGGGAGTGTCAAACTAGCAGTAAAAATCCATCGCCCCCAGTCCTCGATCGAGTACTCTTTTCACCCCTATGACAATATCCTTGCAGCATTTATTTGAAGCCATCAATCAGGTGAAAGATGAACCAGATCTGCGATTCGGCGAAGCCGACGCTTTGCGATCGCACTTCGCACCAAAGCAAGAGCGAGTATTTTGCCGCCAAGCGATCGGGAATCTTCTTTTTCGACCAGCTTTTCGGCGTTGGCGCAGCCTCTCCTTTGGAGAATCGCAAGCTGCAAAATATCCTGAATGTTGCATTGTCGATCGAACGTAATCCTGTAGCCCGTTACATCGCCGAGCGTCATACTCCGGTTCACGAAGGATTAGTCACCTCCCCGAAAGCTTGGGCAATCATTTGTCCTCGTCCCGACCATTGGCATGTGATGGCAGGACCAATTCTCGATCGCGGTAAATTAGTGGGTGCGGTAGGCTGCACTCGTGACAAGTCGATGCCTGCCTTTGACAGCCAAAATCTCGCGGATTTGAGTGCCGTCTGTTTACACTTATCGGTTTGGACGACCACCCTGCGATTGACGCAGAGCGCAACTTCAACAGAACAGCACTACCCGTTTCGCACCGATCGCTTAACGCCTCGTGAACGGCAAATTGCTGACTTAGTTGCGTTGGGGCAAACTAATGCAGAAATCGGAAATGAACTTTGGATTACTGAAAATTCTGTCAAGCAGGCGTTGAAGCGCATGTTCCGTAAATTGAAGGTTTCGTCTCGTACAGAAATGATTGCACAGATTGCCGCGACACAACACCATTTTCCAGGTGCAAAGCTATCTTCATCTAACTTGATGCTGGACACCCACCAGTAGCCTTCCGCTTGCGTCTTCACCGACCAACCAGCAGCATAACGTTCTGGCTGAGCGGCGGCAAGTAATTTTTGCAATATTACCAAGATCTTCTAACAGTCCGCTCCAGCCAGGTTGTTCGACGGCGCTTCTCAGGTTAAACGTCTCTTTACCCACCGCTCAACTTCATCCACGCTTTCGTCAACTGTCAATTTGGATGTGTCGACCAACGTCATCGGCTTAAGCGTGTTTTGCCCATCACGCTTAAGCCAACGATTATAAATTAAGTGAGGCTCGATAATTTCCTCATTAGAAAACTTGCGCCTGCTGTCTAATGGCAAGTCGATGAACCAAGAATCCTCGCCCTTATAGGGCGGGGAGTGTCAAAATTACAAGCCATATGCGACGACTTAGACTAGTTAATTAAGTGCTTCCAACCCCAAATAGTTCTTCCAATAATTCACTTGCTTGTTCTAGAGAGTTCAATACTCTGTAAACCAAACTTTTTATTTGAGCAGATGGCTGTTCTAGATCAGGAACCATAATAGTACACATTCCAGCTGACGAGGCTCCCTGGACACCGACATATGAGTCCTCAAAAACCACACACTCTTGAGGAGCAACACCAATTCTGCGACTGACTTCTAGAAAAATATCAGGAGCAGGCTTACCTTGGGCGACATCTTCGCTTGTAACAATTGTTGCAAAGTATTGATAAATACCAGCGCTGGTCAAACGTCGAATTGTTCTGACTAAAGATGTCCCAGTTGCCAAGCCAAGAATGACTCCAAGCGTACTTAGCTGATTTAACAATTCTAATGCACCTGGTTTTACAGGAAGACCTTGTTGCATTTCTCGAGAATCACCGATTTCAATGCGTTGGGCTGTAACAGACTCAAAAGGAAAGCTTTCGCCATATCTTCTTTTAAGAATCTTTTCCCGCCATGACAAGTCTCGACCGACGAACTCTTTGTATAAGTCGTTGAATAAATCATCGCTCATCTCATAGCCATGATTTTCTAGAGCTTTCTTCCAAGCCCAGCGAGCAATCCTTTCTGTGTCAAAAAGCAGACCATCCATGTCAAAAATTGCGGCTTTGAAATATTGCGACATATTGAGTTTGTCAATGAAAGTGTGGCAACACCTAACTGTCTATTTTGCTTGTAACCTTGAGCAGCAGTCCACTGTTTATCGCCTGGTTTTAGAGGATTAAGCAGTGCTTGCATGAAAAATTCAAACAATGCAGTCGCCTGGGTGGGGATTTACCAAGAAAGCTACCTCACTGTTCTTGCGTCTACGTTTTACATACAACTTCAATCAGACATTTCCAGATTAAATTTAAAATGTAGAGCTTTGTAACCCAAAATCCGTGCTTTCATCTCAGTTACCGACGATTAACGCCCTGAAACAACCCACCAGTTCCGCTTGGGTGGAACAAGCAATATCTAACTTAGATATTATTCTGCTCGACCACTCCCACTGCGAACGCAAAGCAGCTAGTGCGGCGTTAAACTTTATGTTTCGCTACCCTTCTAATACCAAAATGGTGCGGGAACTCACCAAAATCGCCCGCGAAGAACTAGAACACTTTGAACTCGTCAATCAATGGCTGGAACGCCGGAATATCCCCCTTGCTAACCTACAGCCGCCTCCTTACGGTGCTGGTTTAAAAGCACAAGTTCGCCCCAAAGAACCAGAGCGGTTTTTAGATTCTTTGCTCGTCACGGGTTTAATTGAAGCTCGCAGTCACGAACGCTTGCGATTGTTAGCAATTCACTGCCCTGAGGCAGAATTAGCGAAATTTTATCACAGCTTGATGGCATCTGAGGCGCGGCACTATGGTACATACTGGGTTCTTGCTGATACTTACTTTGACCGTGAAATTGTTATGCAACGACTGGATGAGTTGGCAGTTGCCGAAAGTGAGTTGTTAGCAAGTTTGCACCCAGAACCCCGTATCCATAGCTAAAAGTACCAGGGGAGAGACAGCTTGATGATTACTGGTATTAATCATATCAATCTATCTGTCAAAAACTTGGAAGAATCTTTCCAGTTTTACCAAGAAGTTTTAGGCTTTCAAGCGATAGCAAAATGGAAAAAAGGCGCTTACTTTCTTGCGGGGGATTTGTGGTTTTGCATCTTTGAGGATGAAAACACCAGAGATGCTCCCCTCAAAGAGTATACCCATATTGCTTTCACGGTTTCTGAACAAGATTTTGCAAAAATCAGTGACCGGATTAGAAAGTCACAAGCCAAAATTTGGCAGGAAAATACCAGTGAAGGTGCATCTGTTTACTTTACTGACCCGAATCATCATAAACTAGAGATTCACGCTTCCGATTTGGCAACACGAATTAAGACAGCAAAGGAAAATCCTTATGAGGGGATGGAGTTCTTTGTCTAGAGGTTCCGATACTGTTATTGGGAATGAAAAGTTACTATCGAGATTTTTTGATTCGTGACTGGGAACAGAGCGATCGCACTCCAGCGGCTGAAATTATCCGGTCTGTACTATCAGAATACGGTCTGGGTTGGGAGCCAGAAGGAGCAGACCGAGATGTGCTGCAAGTGGAAGAATACTACTTAGCAACTCGGGGAGAGTTTTGGGTAATCGAATACCAAAACCAACTTGTGGGTACTGGGGCATATTACCCGATCACAGGAGGGCAAAAAGCCGTAGAAATACGCAAAATGTATCTTTTACCCAGCGTTAGGGGTTTAGGATTGGGGAAATATTTGCTACAAGAGTTAGAAGCAGCGATTGCCTTTTATAGCTTATTTAATAGCGCAGCGCCAGAGGCGAACGCATCCCGTGGTTTTCAGCAAATTTGGATTGAAACCGCCAGTGTTTTGACCGAAGCAGTCAAGCTGTATGAAAGCAACGGGTATCAAAAAGCAACAGGTGTAGAAACCGCTCGTTGCGATAGAGTGTATGTCAAAGTTCTCTATTAGACTTGCACTAGTCAAAGAAAGGAGAAAATGAAACCACAGATGTAGGCGTAAGCCGTGCCGTAGGCTACACAGATGCACACAGATAATTAACTAGTGTAAATCTCGTGTGTATCTGTGGTTCTAAATATCGATTGATCACACTTTTGCAAGCTTTTGCAAGAAATCTATTAAAAAAGCCTGGTTTCCCAGGCTTTTCATCAGTCAACACGATTCAAGGTCAATCTAAGGCGTGGGATTGATCCCTGTTATTTAAGAACTTGCCAGGAAGTTCGGTAGAGGATTGCCACCGTTACGACCAACAGCGGGAATTTCCAACAGAACATCCGTGGCTTGCGTGACACCGTTCTGTGTTTGAACACTGGGGTCGATGGTGACGGAGTTCTGGTTTCCTGGATGTCCGTTAGGAACGAACAGTTGCGGGTGGTCGAAGGGCGCTCTTTGATTGCGGACTCGCTCATCAGTCAGCGCTTTCAAAAAGGCAACGAGATCCTGTTTATCCTGTGATGACAGGTTCAACACTCGCAAACCGCCAAAGTCCCCGCCCCTGCTGTAAAAATCAACCACTTGCTCCAGAGTCGCCTGACCTCCATTGTGGAAGTAGGGGGCAGTGAGTTCCACATTGCGGAGTCCCGGTGTCTTGAACGCTCCGTCTGCAACCACCGTTTCACTAGAAGTCAGCGGCGGATTGAGCGTAGGGGGGTCTTCGCCTAGGAGCTGCTTAAATTTCCCCTGCTGAGCTAGCCGCACCTCGGAGAGCGGATTGCCCAACGGATTTCCTGACTCATCTTTATCATTCCTATCAAGATTACCCAAACCGGGGTCTTCGCTGGAGGGTCTGACACCAATGCTGAAGAAGCCAGTGTCTTCGGCGAGCCCACCAGCTTGCACAGGCGCACGTGAGATTCGTCCCCTTTGAGTTAGGGTACTTACTGAAGCGGCGGTCAATTCCGATCCTGCGTGGCAGCCAATACACCCACCCTTGTTCCGATCCTGGAAAATGTCCCATCCCTTCTTTTGCTGATCAGTCAAGGCGCTAGTGTTGCCGGCTAAGAACTGGTCAAATGGTGTATCAGCAGACACCAATGTTGATTCGTATGCCTGAATTGCCAACCCAAAGAACAGCGAGAAGTTGTACTCCATCTGCGTGTATTCGATAGTGCTCAAGCGGCGCTTCGGCTTACGGAGGAAGGTTCGCTCGCCGGTTTGTGGATCAACTCGGATGACCACATTTGATCGCCACCACTCCGGTTGGAAGGCGTCTTGGATCAACGCCTCGTAGGACTTTCTCAGACCAAGTCTTGGCGAATTACGCGACGATCTGCTTAAAGGACCTAAAACGCTATCATCATAAGCCACAATCTGCTTAGCAAGCGGCTGCAGGGCAAGTAGCTTCTTACCGAGTTTTCTACCAAACCTTTTCAAAGGCGTGGGACTTGATGGCGAAGGTTGTTGCGTTGAGGAGCTAGCGCTGTCGGTAGTGCTTTGACTGTTTTGGGACGCCTGCGAATCAGGGTTATTCTCAACCGTCTGACCTTGGGCGTTGGTCACGCTAACCGTATCGTTTGCTTCGGACTCCTCAACCCGAAACGGTGAGATGATAGTGGTGTTTTCAAATGCCGTCTCGAAGGCATTAAGCGGCGGTCCTACCGCCTGTGAAGCTAGAGAGGAATTATTGAGACTAACTTGCACATCTTCCAGCCGCCTCGGGCTGGTTGCTTTCAAAACAAAAGCATTGGGGTCTCTCAACCCTAAGGGATTCACCCCGTTGAAGGTGTTCTGAGCCAGTCCGTCCCAGAAGTTACGAAAGTTAAACACTGCGTTGATCACCGTCGGGGAATTTCGGGGCGTCACGCGACGTACGTTTGTGCCATTGACATTGAAGACTTCATCCTTCAAAGGCGTCACTTTGTCCTTGTCACTTCCAGGAACAACGTCAACGAATTCTGACCTAAACACTCCCTGCGAGCCGGTGACGTCATTACTGTCGGACACAACAGTTGATAATCTGTTATTCGGGTCTGCCAGCTTATGGAATGGGTAATCTGCTGCCGTTAGCTGGTAGTTCGGACCGCCTCCTGTAGTGAAAGTTGTTTCCAAAAGACCTGGGCTGATCTGGTTCTTGGATCTGTTGTCAGCTCCGGCATGAAAGTGACAGCTGGCACAGGACTGGATGCCATCGCTGCCAAGCTGCATATCCCAGAAAAGAGATTTTCCTAGGGCGATCGCAGCCTTTTCGTCCTTTACGAAATCTCCTAAATTCTTTGGTTTTGGAACCTCTATCTGCGAGAGCGGAGGTGGTGGACTACTGACCTGCGCCGATACACTATGTCCGGCTAAAATTGCAGCCATCACTAGTGCAGCAATTGTCGTGCCCTTTTTGATTTGTGTGCTCTTAGACAATTTGGATGCCAGGTGGGTCAGTCCTCTTAACATCCCTGCTGTCCAGATAGCGATCATTTGTATTACTTCTAACAGCCTTGATAGCAGATGGATAAAAGGGAAAGCAGAATGATCCCTTCTCCTAGTTGCCTTTTGGGTGTCTTTCGACTCCTCTAACTCAGGCAAGCCGCTATGGCTATTTTTTCTAGCATGGCTCATTTGTTTTTCTGTTTTTCTGGTTTTTTGCCAAAATTTGAGTCAATTTATGCTAGAAGTCTGTTGCAACAATCTGTGCTGCTTTAAACAGGGTTTCTAGAACCATTATCAAGCCATAGGAAACAAACTATGGCTCTACTTATTTTTCTGGTTCAGGTAGAAAATTTACGCAAAGTATAAATTATTTATTACAAAAATTTACACTTATAAATTTTGATTCAAGTATCACTTACAGTAGAAGGGAGTTGTTCACCCTAGATGAAAAACTGGACTCAAAATTTTAAAGGCTTACTCAACCTTTTTCTACAATTGATTCGTGACTGGGAACAGAGCGATTGCACAGGTGCCACGCCTTACGGCGATCGCGCTCCAGTGGCTGAAATTATCCGGTCTGTACTATCAGAATACGGTCTGAGTTGGGAGCCAGAAGGAGCAGACCGAGATGTCCTGCAAGTGGAAGAATACTACTTAGCAACTGGGGGAGAGTTTTGGGTAATCGAATACCAAAACCAACTTGTGGGTACTGGGGCATATTACCCGATCACAGGAGGGCAAAAAGCCGTAGAAATACGCAAAATGTATCTTTTACCCAGCGTTAGGGGTTTAGGGCTAGGGAAATATTTGCTACAACAGTTAGAAGCAGCGATTGTAGCTCGTGGTTTTCAGCAAATTTGGATTGAAACCGCCAGTGTTTTGACCGAAGCAGTCAAGCTGTATGAAAGCAACGGGTATCAAAGGGCAACAGGTGTAGAAACCGCTCGTTGCGATAGAGTGTATGTCAAAGTTCTCTACTAGACTTGCACAAGTCAAAGAAAGGAGAAAATCAAACCACAGATTAACACAGATGGACACAGATAATTAACTAGTGTAAATCTCGTGTCCATCTGTGGTTCTAAATATCCATTGAACATACTTTTGCAAGAAATCTATTAAAAAAGCCTGGGAAACCAGGCTTTTCATGAGTTAGCACAATACAAGGTCAATATAAGGGGTGGGATTGATCCCTGTCATTTAAGAAGTTGCTAGGAAGTTCGGCAGAGGATTGCCACCGTTACGACCGACAGCAGGAATTTCCAACAGAGCATCCGTCGCTTGCGTGACACCGTCTTGTGTTTGGACACTAGGGTCGTTGGTGACGGAGTTTTGGTTTCCTGGATGTCCGTTAGGAACGAACAGTTGCGGGTGGTCGAAGGGCGCTTTTTGATTGCGGACTCGCTCATCAGTCAGCGCTTTCAAAAAGGCAACTAGATCCTGTTTTTCGTCGGCTGTCAGCTTCAACACTGGCAAACCTCCAAAGTCCCCGCCCCGATTGTAAAAATCAACCACTTGTTCCAGCGTCGCCTGACCACCGTTATGGAAGTAGGGGGCAGTGAGTTCGACATTGCGGAGTCCGGGTGTTTTAAACGCTCCGTCTGCAACCACCGTTTCATTGGGATCAAGCGGGGGATTGAGCGTAGGGGGGTCTTCGCCGAGGAGCTGCTTAAATTTCCCCTGCTGGGCTAGCCGGACTTCCGACAGGGGATTGCCTTGACCATTACCATCCAAACCGTCATTACCACCCAAACCGGGGTCTTCGCTGGCAGGTCTGACGCCGATGCTGAAGAAGCCAGTGTCTTCAGGACGCCCACCAGCCCGCACAGGCGCACGTGAGATTCGTCCCCTTTGAGTTACGGTACTTACTGAAGCGGCGGTCAATTCCGATCCTGCGTGGCAGCCAATGCACAGACCCTTGTTTTGGAAAATGTTCCACCCCTTCTTTTGCTGATCAGTCAGGGCGCTTGGCTTGTCGGCTAAGAACTGGTCAAATGGTGTATCAGCAGAAACCAATGTTGACTCGTAGGCCTGAACTGCCAGCCCAAAGAACAGCGAGAAGTTGTACTCCGCTAGCGTGAATTCGTTGGTGTTCAACTTGCCTCTCTTGCGCGAGAAGGTTCGCCTACCGGTTTGTGGGTTGATTTTGATAATGATATCTGAATCCCACCACTCCGGCTTGAAGGCATCTTGGATCAACGCCTCGTAGGACTTTTTCAGACCTGGTTTAGACGAATAGGCGCTGGAGTTGCTTAAAGAACCTAAAACACTGTCATCATAAGCTACAATCTGCTTGGCAAGAGGCGTCAAGGCAAGAAACTTCTTACCGAGCTTCCTACCCACCCTTCTGAAACGCTTATTATTTGACCCAGGAGATAGTCGCTTTGCGTCCTCATCGCTGTTGGTAGTGTTTTCCAAGACCTCCGCATCAACGGTATTGTTAACAGTCTGACCTTGGGTGTTGAACACCTTAACAGTAGTATCGTTTGTTCCAGATAACTCAATTCTCAACGGCGTGGTGACATTGGTCACTTCAGCTGCCGTCTCCAAGGAACTCTCCGGTGGTCCCACCGCCTGTGAAGCCAGTGAGGAATTATTGAGCCTGACTGGCACATCTTCCAGCCGCTTCCGGTTAGTTGCTTTCAAAACATAAGCATTAGGGTCTCTCAACCCCAAGGGATTTACCCCGTTGAAGGTATTTTGAGCCAGTCCGTCCCAGAAGTTGCGAAAGTTGAACACTGCGTTGATCACCGTCGGTGAATTGCGAGCCGTCACCTGACGTACGTTCGTGCCATTCACATTGAAGACTTCATCCTTCAAAGGCGTCACTTTGTCCTTGTCACTGCCAGGATTGACGTCAACAAATTTTGCCCTGAAGACCCCCTGCGAACCAGCAACATCATTATTGTCAGAGACAACAAGCGAGGATCTGTCATCTGAGTTTGTCAGCTGATGAAATGGGTAATCTGCTGCCGTCAGCTGGTAGTTCGGACCTTTTCCCGGGGTGAAAGTCTTATCAATGAAACCTGGGCTGATTTGGTTCTTGGATCTGCTGTCTGCTCCAGCATGAAAGTGACAACTGGCACAAGACTGGATGCCATCGCTGCCAAGCTGCATATCCCAGAAAAGAGACTTTCCTAAGGCGATCGCAGCCTTTTCGTCCTTTACGAAATCTCCTAAATTCTTTGGTTTTGGAACCTCTATGTTCGAGAGCGCAGGTGGTCCATTAACCTGCGCTGATACACTATGTCCGGCTAAGATTGCAGCCATCACTAGTGCAGCAATTGTCGTGCTCCTTTTTATTTGTTTGCTTTTAAACAAATTGGATACTAAGTGGGTCAGTCCTTTTAGTATCCCCATTGCCCAAATGGCAATCATTTGTATTCTTTGTAAAAGCCTTGATAGCACATACATAAACGGGAAAGCAGAATGATCGCTTTTCCTAGTTGCCTTTTCGGTGTCTTTCGACTCCTCTAACTCAGGCAAGCCGCTATAGCTACTTTTTCTAGCATGGCTCATTTGTTTTTCTGTTTTTCTGGTTTTTTGCCAAAATTTGAGTCAATTTATGCTAGAAGTCTGTTGCAACAATCTGTGCTGCTTTAAACAGGGTTTCTAGAATCTAATTGAAGCCATACGAAATAAAATATGGCTTCAGTTATTTTTCAGGTTTCTTCAGCGATTTTACGCAAAATATAAATTATTTTATACAATTTTTACAATTGTCCACTTTTATACAAAGTATCGGTAAAGTAGAAGGTAGTCATTGACTTTAAATGAAAAACTGGACTCAAAATTTTAAAGGCTTACTCAACCTTTTTCTACAATCCAACTGCCCCCTTTGCCAACGTCCGACGTCCCAGGACTTGTGTCAAAACTGTGCCAGACAGTTGCAAAAATGTCACCTAAAAGACCCAAGATCTCTGTGGAAAGACCCCCTACCAGTATTTGCTTGGGGGAGATATGGCGGTATCCTTAAACGGGCGATCGCTGCAATGAAATACGAAAACCAGCCCCAACTTGCTCGTCCTTTGGGTCAATGCTTAGGAGAAGCATGGCTATTGCATTCGCCCGTTGACGAGCAGAAGATTGTGGTTGTTCCTATCCCACTCCACCCTAATAAGCAAAAAGACCGGGGATATAACCAAGCTGGATTGATAGCGCAAAGTTTTTGCGAAACAACTGGATTAAAATTGAAACAAAATGGTTTGACAAGAGTGCGAGCGACTGAAGCGCAATATTCTTTATCAGCAAGAGAGCGAGCCAAAAATTTAACTGAAGCTTTTGGAATAGGCAAAGATTTTCGTCGCCCTCCAGAAGTTCCGGTGCTTTTGGTCGATGACATTTACACAACGGGTGCGACTGCTATGTCTGCTATGCAAACACTCAATCAAGCTGGAATGAAAGTTGTAGGGTTAGCAGCATCTGCTATTACCTTAGGAGTAGCGCAGAAATAAGTTACCTATTTCCAGCTACTAAAGGAGCATTTCAAGCATTTTGGGGTATAATCCTATAATTCCATTCGCCATGAAAATCAAGCTTTTCCAGGTTGATATTTTCTAGCTCAGAATCACTTACTTTTTTCCCCGTTGCATACTTGACATCTCACTGCACACTTACCTTACTTTGTCAATTTATCAGGTAAGTTATTTTTGCGCGAGTCCTTAAAGGTGTAGGAGCGCAAAGCCCTATCGTGATAAGTAAGTTACTATGTAGGTATTATTTTTTTGAATGCCGCGTGAATTATTACCCCCTACGGTGTCCCTGCATAGGCAAATTCTGCTTAAGAAAACTATAATTAACCAGATGACTCTGTTTTTGTGGGAATAGGCTTTGGAATGATAAATAAGGGTTTGGCGGTGGGATTGAAACAAGTCACAATCATTCCTGCCACGTTACTAGCAATTGGTATAGGTACAACAGCAGCATTCGCTCAAGCCAATAAATTTTATAATCCACTTTCTATACCTGTCGGTAATGAAATTACTGATACACTCTCTGACAAAGACATTCCCACAGGTCAAGGCGGATTTGCCCGTGATTACATGGTGAAGTTGAATAAGGGCGATAATCTGGCGGTTGATCTGGTATCTGACAGTTTTGACTGTATCATCACACTGCTGGGACCCAATGGAACAACATTGGCGGAAAATGACGATGGTCCTGATGGTACCAGCAATTCCCTACTTTTTACCCGAATCACGGAAACAGGTAATTACGTCATTCGCGTCCGGTCTTTTGGAGAAACTGGCGTTGGAGCTTTTAAACTTAAGGTGACACGGCTACAGGCAGTTAAATAAAATTATGAATTCTAAAAAAGAACTCAGGATTCAGAACTCAGTCGTCAGAATAGTAAAAAGCGCATTTATTTATGGGGATACCCAACTGTGTTCTGCGTTCTTCTTAAGAAATTTTTTTATGATTTACAGATTTTCCAAAGCAGTTAGTACACAAAGCAATAAAGCTTCAGTCCACTCAACGACTGCGCCATAGGTATCTCCTGTATGTCCACCTAATTTATGGTTAAACCAAGCACCAGTTAGAGTGGCGATCGCACTTCCAGCGAGTATCATTCCCAAGGCGAAAAACAAACTTTTGTCTAGCAGTATTTGTAAACCACTCAAACTCATCATCAATAACAGCCCTGGTAGCAAATCTTTGTAGGAACGAATCGCTTGTTTGTGAAGTGCGCCTTTGCCTGTTGGTTTTAGGTATTGGTATTGGGCGATCGCCACTTGTTGACCCCAACGTCCCCACCCACAAGCAACCATCAAAACCAACCAACGGTATTTCTCTAAATCCGTCAAAGCCGCTGTTTTCATTAATACTAAGGCAATTGCTGCCATTGCTCCAAACGCACCTGTAGCACTATCTGCCATCACCTCTAGTCGTCGCTTTGGATCACCCACTGCCAAACCATCCGCAGTATCCATTGCTCCATCTAAGTGTAGCCCACCAGTAATGGCAATCCAAAGACACACCACCAAAACGCTACGGGTTAGCGTTGGCACACCAAAATAATTCATACTGATATCAAAAAACCCTAAAATTCCTCCAATGATTAACCCTATTTGCGGGGCAAACCGCGCCACTTTCCTGAAGTCTAACCCGTTTACATAAGGTAGGGGAATGCTAGTATAGAATATAAGAGATGCTGCTATATCTAACAGCAGTTGTTTCCACCAGTGAAAGCGATAAGTCATATTTTTGACCAAGAGACGACGCACAACTCAGTTGCCAGAACTCAGAAGGATAAAAAAGTTTAGATATCAGGATTCAACATGAGTTCTGTGGATATGAAGTGCGAAGTAGGACGGTACAAGCCCCACCAAATCTTGAATTTGGTGGTCAACAATGAGTAGCCGATCCCAATCCCCCACTGATTGCATTCTGAGTTCTGCGTTCTGCGTTCTGAGTTCTTCTTTAAATAAATTAACAATTCCCTGTCTTTGCCAATTAAGGAATAACACTGACAATTGAGCGATATACAGAGGCATTAATTTTTAAAGCTTTAAATAAGATTTCCATTTATGAGAAACTTATCTGAAAAATTTTGTTATTCTTATCTCAGTATAAAAAGTTAAAAAGTTTGTATAGGATTAACACTTTTATGCTGGGGTTAGGCAGTCAAAATTTAGTTCACTGGCAGTTTAGCAGTGCTGTTTCTTAAAAACCAGTTATGACAGCTTTTGAGTTATTCGCTCTACAGAGTTGATATTTGATTAAAATGTAGGGGACAAAAAAGCTGTTGTTTTGACTGCTTTACTGTGTTATATCTCACCTACCCTCTTGAAGTTGTTTAATTATGAGCCATCATCTACCTCACGCAAAGATACCAGCCCCGTGCATTATCAGTACAGGTGTGGTTGTAAATAAGCTTGATATGCGGCGATTGCTGACGGATTTAGGTCGTGTACGCTACATCTACACTTACGCAGGTAAGTTGCAGAGCGAGGGTGAAGGGGATGTTATGGAAGTATTTGCCAATCCACAACGTTCTACCCTAGTCGCAAATCATGCTCTTTACCTGAATGTTCACAGTTTTGATTACTTGGAACTGAAACAGTCTTCAGAAAAACAAACTTACTTTGACCTAGTGCAAGAAGGCGTGTGTCTGCGACTGATTCCTCTGTCAACTCCCTTGCAAGAGCGACAACAACGTTGCTTGAATGTCAACGATATAGAAGTGATGATGGAGCAGGTACTATCAGCAAAATGGGATGCAGAATTTGACGACGATAATTCCGATTTACTCTAAAGCTCCATCAGCTATCAGCATTTCATTTATCAGCTTTTTGAGCATTCTTTAGTAAAAAACCTCTTTATACAGCTAAATTAGGATAACCAGTTAGCTAAAAAGCTGACGTTGAGGAGCTTTTCGCCTGGGCGGGTTCGCCTTTGAGGCGAGGAGCGTTGCTGAATGTTTGATAAAGGTTAATTGTCTCTTGAAAGCAAAATTTTCTTTTCAACGTCTGACCAGCTGTAGCCAAACGAAAGCTAGAGCCGGGATTTTTTTTACCCCTCATGGTCCGGTGGAAACCCCACGATTTATGCCGGTGGGGACGCTAGCAAATGTCAAAACTCTCACTCCTGCGCAACTGCGCGATACACAAGCACAAATGATATTGTGCAATACTTATCATTTGCACCTCCAACCAGGTGAAGGAATTGTGGCTGGAGGTGGAGGACTGCACAAATTTATGGGCTGGAATGGTCCGATTCTTACTGACTCTGGTGGGTTTCAGGTCTTCAGCTTAAGCGAAATGCGAAAAATCAGTGAAGAGGGTGTCACGTTTCGCTCACCCCATGATGGTCAAATTATTAATTTAACACCAGAACGCTCGATTGAGATTCAGAATATTTTAGGGGCGGATGTCATCATGGCGTTTGATGAGTGTCCGCCATACCCAGCGAGTCGAGAAGATGTGGAAGCAGCAACGCTGAGGACTTACCGTTGGTTAGAACGTTGTATCGCGGCACATAACCGCAGTGACCAGGCATTGTTTGGTATTGTACAGGGAGGTGTGCATCTCGATTTGCGCTCCTCTGCGGCTGTTGCTTTAGCACAGTTGGATCTGCCCGGATATGCTATTGGTGGTGTGAGTGTGGGCGAACCGCCAGAACTGATTGCAAAAATTGTGGAAGCGACAGCACCGCTACTACCACCAGAAAAGCCACGTTACTTGATGGGTGTAGGGACTTATCGAGAGATGGCGATCGCGATCGCTTCAGGTGTCGATTTATTTGACTGCGTGATACCCACCCGCTGGGCGAGACATGGTACGGCGATGGTACAAGGCGAACGGTGGAACTTAAAGAATGCACAGTTTCGTGAAGATTTTACGCCTTTAGATGAAACTTGTCCTTGCTATACTTGTCAAAATTTTAGCCGTGCATATTTGTCTCATTTGGTGCGATCGCAAGAAATTTTGGCTTACACTTTGTTAAGCATTCACAACATCACCGAACTCATTCGCTTTACTCAAAGGATACGAGAGGCAATATTAGAAGATCGATTTGCCACAGAATTTGCCCAATGGCTGACTCCCACACCGGAATCAGGTGAAACAGTGAGCAGGAATTCTTTATAATTGTTTGGGCAAAGATGAGAGCTTGTCCTAAGTAGCCGATAACCTAGACAAGCTTAGTCATCTACTGACAGC
>NZ_CAWUDP010000077.1:0-47521 GCF_963920835.1 Scytonema sp. PCC 10023 | reverse complement strand
TTTGCTGCCGCTTGCCCGAAGTTGCCCAATGCCTCAGCCGCTTTGGCACGAACGTAAGCGTATACCTTTTCATCCTTGAGGATATTGAGGATGTCTGGAACGTATTTTGCTGCCGCTTGCCCGAAGTTGCCCAATGCCTCAGCCGCTTTGGCACGAACGTAAGCGAAAACCTTTTCATCCTTGAGGATATTGAGGATGTCTGGAACGTATTTTGCTGCCGCTTGCCCGAAGTTGCCCAATGCCTCAGCCGCTTTGGCACGAACGTAAGCGAAAACCTTTTCATCCTTGAGGATATTGAGGATGTCTGGAACGTATTTTGCTGCCGCTTGCCCGAAGTTGCCCAATGCCTCAGCCGCTTTGGCACGAACGTCAGCGTCTACCTTTTCATCCTTGAGGATGTCGGCAGCTTTCTTAGCAATATCCTCCGGTTCCCTCCCCACAGATTTCAAATTTTGCAGATCATATTCCGTCAATTTGTCCAGAGCATATTGCTTTACCCTAGGAAGATCATCTTCAAGCGCAGCCATTATACCGTCAATCTGCCAAGGTTGCGGCTTTGGCTTGGGTTCTTCTTCCGCACTCACCCAAGGCAGCCAGAGGAGAAGAACAAGCAAAAGAGTGACAGGGAAAAGGAGAAAGGGAGACTTTCTGGTTTGGCGGGGAGTTTTCAGCATGGGGGACACAGCCAGGAAGAGGGGGTGATGCTGCAAGCAGTGGAATTAAGGCTTAGGCGTTGATGGTTGTATCATAATCTGAGGTTAGCCTGAGTTGTTGGTTTTCTCTATTGTTTATAGGTGTTGGTGAAATCAACTTATGCATTGATAGATTGCAACATTCTCGACTTTGAAACTTTCATCTGGTAGGGTGCGTTATGGACATGAGTCCTAACGCACCGAAAATCTCGGATGGTGCGCGATTCCTGCGGCATAACACACCCTACCAACGTCCAAAATCTCTGATGGTGCGCGATTCCTACGGCATAACACACCCTACCAACGTCCCAAATCTCTGATGGTGCGCGATTCCTACGGCATAACACACCCTACCAACGTCCCAAATCTCGGATGGTGCGCGATTCCTGCGGCATAACACACCCTACCAACTATCATTGTCAATTGGATTTTAATTTGTGAGCTACGACAACGTCTGTAAAATCTTAGCTGAAAAATATCCAACGGATTTTGCGCGTTGGTTGTTAGCAGTCGAACCACGAACCATCGAAGTCTTAAAAACAGAATTGAGCATTGAACCAATTCGCGCTGATTCCTTGACATTTCTGCAAACAGAAAACCGCATTTTACACATCGAATTTCAAACCATAACAAGGTCTAATACACCGATTTCTTTTCGGATGTTGGATTATTCTGTTAGATTAATCCGTCAGTATAAAGTCCCTGTCACGCAGGTGGTCATTTTTTTACAACAGACAAATGACGAAATAGCATTCACCGAAGAATATCGCAGTGAAACGACAACTCATCGCTACCGCGTTTTGCGGATGTGGGAACAAGATTCAGTGCAATTCCTCAACAATCCTGCACTATTACCGTTAGCGCCGTTAACGCGAACAAACTCACCCCAAGCGTTATTATCGCAGGTTGCCCAGAGTGTTGCTAGAATTTCGGATAGAGAGACGAGGCAGAATATTGCAGCTTATACAGGGATATTAGCAGGTTTGAAATTTGAGAAAAACTTGATTCGTCAATTTTTGAGCGAGGATGTTATGCAAGAGTCGGTCATTTATCAGGATATTTTGCAGAAGGGAGAACAAAAAGAAGCACTTAGATTCTGTCTGTCTTTACTTGATGAACGCTTTGGTGAAATTGATTCGTCAATTTTTGAGCGAGTTCAAGTTTTCAATAAAGAACAGCTAGAAGCTTTAGGTAGAGCGCTTTTTAGAATGTCATCAATAGGTGATTTAGTGACTTGGTTAGACCAGCAGGAAAGCAATTCACTTCTAGATAGTTAAATATTATAATTTGTTTTTCTTGCCTCGTTCCCAGCCTGAGGCTGGGAATGCATACTGGAAGGCTCTTGCCTTCCTTACTTGCGGTAGAGCCGCTTAAACCGCATTTCCAGCTACAACCTGGAAACGAGATTTCATATCATGTTCGCTTAATTGCCGATAATAAAACTTCTTTGTAGTAAGGACTTCAGTCCTTGCTTTGTCGGTAAAGAGGACTAAAGTCCTCACTACGAATTTCCGCAGGGTTATACCGCAATACGGTTCAGTTAAGGTTGATGTGTAAAAAATCACGTTTGTAGAGACGCGCCATCCGAGAGTTCAACATTGTGTTTCTGAACGGTATTGGGTTATAGCGATTCAAAAAATGTTTGCGACAGATTCCCCACCCGCGAAAAGAGCGCACCCTCCCCATCAATTATTGTTTTGTTGACGAAGCAATTTGCTGCTTTACCCAAGCACGAAAAGCGCGGGTTGTTGCCATTTCTCCATTCTTTTTCGTTTCTTGAATAAAACGGGGAATTTCCTTCACTTGCACAGGGGGGAAGGTGGGGCTAGTTTGAACTTCTGTGTATTCACCATCACGAAGTCTGTAAATTCGCAATACATTGCCGTTGTATCGCCAGAATTCTGGTACACCAATTGCTGCGTAAATTTTTGACTTATCTACTTTGGGTTTGGAGTATTCCACCTCTAACACTAAGTCTGGTGGTGGATCAATTGCTAAATCTATGTTTTCTCTGTCCCGAACTAGAGATTCATTCTGAATATAGTAGCTGCTATCTGGCTCACTTGCGCGTTCTACATTATCTCGTGTTAAGGTCAGTGAACCAGCACGTTTAATCTCCAAGTCGAACTCTTCACACAATACCCCAACAAAAACTTCAATCAAACGGTTAGAATTTTCGTGCGGCATCAGTGGTGTCATAATTTCTAATATTCCATTGTCATAAGCAAGTCGGTTTTTCCGCTCTTGACCCATCTCCATCAACATGGTTTTGAATGTTTGCCAGCTGATGTTTGATAGTATTGTCCTAGTTTCTGCGGGTGTTGCCGTTGTCACCATAATTCACCTTCCTCGTTCCCTGGCAGAACCAGGGGATGGATAAATGTGTGCTGCTGCCTCACTGCCTCAATATAATTATTATGGGAGGCAGAGCCTCCTGTATGGCACTCCCATGCAGAGCATGGGAGCGAGAGATGCAGAGCATGGGAGCGAGAGATAAGTTCGTAGTGAGGACTTTAGTCCTTGCTTGAGTGGAAGAGGACTAAAGTCCTCACTACTGCTTTAAGCGACTTCTCCCCCCACAACTACGTCACGAATTCGCAAACTGGGACCACCGCAACCTACAGCTAAGCCATTTTGTCCACCCTTCCCGCAACCACCGGACTCATCCCAATAAAAGTCATCGCCGATCGCCTCAATATCTGCCAAAGTCTGAAAAACATTCCCTGAAAGCGTCACATCTTTTACTGGTTCGGCAATTTTGCCGTTTCTAATCATCCACGCTTCCCCAGCGCTAAAGGTGAACATTTCCCCATTCGTCATTCCACCTAACCAGTTACAGGCATAAACTCCTTCTTTGATACCGCCGAATAAATCCGCAACAGGCGTGTTCCCCCGTTCAATCCAGGTATTCGTCATCCGTACAATCGGAGGATAGTGATAACTGAGACATCGTGCATTGCCCGTTGGGGCTTCGTCCAATTTGCCAGCAGTTTCGCGGGAATGCAAACGTCCGATCAAAATCCCATCTTCAATGAGTTTGGTTGTGGTTGCAGCTGTACCTTCATCATCATAAAAATAACTGCCACGATGTCCTTGTGGCGCAGCACCATCAAAAATCTGCAATTCTTTGGGACCAAACCGCCGCCCGATGGTCATCACTTCTAACAGATCCGGGTTTTCATAAGCCATGTCTGCTTCGGAAAGATGCCCAAAGGCTTCGTGAACAAATAACCCTGTGAGAATGGGGTCAATCACCACAGTGTAAGTATTACCTTTTACCGATAGCAGAGATAAAGCTGCAACTGCCCTTTTTGCTGCGTCTTTGACTTGTTCATCCAAACCAATTAAATCTTCAAAGGCTTTGCGCGAACCAGTGGTTTCCCGTCCAGTTTGCACAGTTTCGCCGTTTCTCGCTGTGGCGGCAAAGCGCATTTCCATATCCACCCAAGATTGCTCGATGAAACTGCCTTCACTGGTAGCAAGGATAACCCTTTGGGCGCTGTCTTCATAGCGGACAGAGGTGGTGGTAATGCGGCTGTCAATGCTTTTGAGTAATTCTGTGTAGCGATCGCACAATTCTTTTTTCTTTTTCAGCGAGATTTGCCGGGGATCAGTTCCAGTCAATGGAATATTGCATATTGTTTGCACTATGTCAATTGGTGCGAGGATAGTTTCTTCCTCGCCAACAATCTTGGCTGCGGCGATCGCTTCTTCAATGCGATCGCTAATCGTCGAAAGCTGGTTAAAGCTACTAAACCCCCATCCACCTTTGTAACAGGCGCGAATCTGTCCACCAATGGAAATACCTTCGCTGAGGGTTTCTACTTTGTCGCCACGCAACAAGATATCAGTTCCTTCGGCTTCTTCAAGGCGAATCATCAGATAATCTACACGGGATGAATAGCGCTTAAGTAGGTCAGAAAGCACATTTTGAACGTCAGCAAGTAGGGTCTGCATTTGTGAGGGAGGAACAATGAGGAACTGCATTCATTGTGCAATTACGCGGGTATGACCTGCCACTGAATCAGGGAATTCTTTTAATATGGCGCGTTTGTAGAAGCGTCTTTGCGTCAACAATTAGGGGGTTACGGGGGTAAGGGGATAAGGGGGTAGGGGATGTGAGAACCTGCGGGCTTGTACCCATCTGTTACGGGGGTAAGGTGTACCAAAAAGAAAACCTCTTTCTTCCCCCCATACCCCTACACCCTACACCCTACACTCTTACACCCTTAGTTTGGTCAAACTTCAAATCCCTGCTAGAGTGTGTGGAAATCAAGGTTCTACAATAAAGTTTTTCCCCCGTTTACCTAAACCAGGGTAAGTGAGTAATGTTGTCAAAATTACGAAAAAAGCTGCGAATAATCCCATTAAACTTGGGGGCAAGCACTACTGGTAAGGTGTTACCACTGGTAGCAGTGTTCTTTGTCCTTTGTCTAATAATTACCTTAAATCGTTACTACAGTTTCTACGCCTCTTTCGACCAAGGAATTTTTAACCAAGTTTTTTGGAATAACCTTCACGGTCGATTCTTTCAAAGTTCGCTTTCTTCAAGCCTTTCCACCAATGTTGTTCACGCTGGAGAAGTTGCCACAGTTTATTATCACAGACTTGGTCAACACTTTACTCCAGCGTTGTTACTTTGGTTACCAATATATGCATTGTTTCCTTCTCCTGCAACTCTTGCTGTTCTACAGGTTATATTTATTACTGCGGCTGGTTTGGTTTTGTATGTGCTAGCACGACTGTATGTGCAACCACCATTAGCCGTAATGCTGACTCTCAGCTTTTACACCGCCAACGCTGTTCTTGGTCCCACCTTCAGTAACTTTCATGACATTAGCCAAATTCCGTTGTTTGTCTTTGGCTTGTTACTGGCAATGGAAAAGCGCTGGTGGTGGCTGTTTTGGGTGCTAGCAGTTTTGATTTTGCTAGTTCGGGAAGATGCTGGTATAAATTTATTCGGTGTTGGCGTTTACATGATTTTGAGCAAACGCTTTCCCCGCGCTGGACTGGCTGCTTGCACTCTCAGCTTTGGTTATATGTTGCTCCTCACCAATGCAATTATGCCGCTGTTCTCTGAGGATATTTCACGGCGGTTTATGTTAGAACGGTTTGGGCAATTTGCGGATGGCGATGAAGCTTCTACCTTGGAAATTATTTGGGGGATGATTAGCAACCCTTGGCGACTTATTGTAGAATTGGTTACACCTGTAGACCGGACAATCAAGTATTTACTCGGTCAATGGTTACCGTTGGCGTTTGTGCCTGCTATTGCTCCTGCATCTTGGATGATAGCTGGCTTCCCTCTGCTAAAACTCTTTTTAGGACAGGGAGAGACGGTGCTAGCAATCAATGTTCGCTATGCTTTGACTGTGGTTCCTGGACTATTTTACGGGGCAATTCTTTGGTGGTCACAGCATCCAAAAAGATTTAAACTCTCATTTCGCCGTTTTTGGATAGCCTGTATTAGTCTTTCTTTATTATTTTCCTTTACTTCCAGCAGTTCTAGCTTAAATAGAGCATTTTATTTTCTCTTACCAGATTCGTTTAATCCTTTGGTGTATGTGTCTTTGCCTCAACAATGGCGTCATGTATCCCAGTTTCGCCCAATGCTTGCACAAATTCCACCAGATGCTAGCGTCTCTGCAACCACTTACCTTGTCCCTCATCTTTCCAGTCGCCGCGAAATTATTCGCTTACCTGCACTGGAACTGCGAAACGATGCACGCCAGGTGATAAAAGTAGATTATGCGATCGCAGACCTTTGGCAGTTGCAACAGTATCAACCAGCATTTAAGGAAGAGCGTAATCTTTTACGGGAACTTGCACAACAGATTGACGAGCTGACGAAGACTCAGGAATATGGAATTATTGACTTTAGGGATGGCGTCATTTTACTGAAGCGCGCTGCAACTCCTGATCCACAAGCCACAGCAGCTTGGTTAGCCTTTCGCCAACAGCTTGGCAAAGAATGAAGAGGAAAGAGGGAAGAATCAAGAATAGAAGTCAGAATACAACAATTCTTGAGTCAGAACAACTCCATCCATGAAAGACAGAAGTTATGAACCAGGAGTATGACTGAATCGTGAAATAGTTTGCTAAACTTACTCATACTTAATTACTAGGAGTAAGTTTATGTGAAAGATTGCAGAATTCGGTGAGATGATTGGAGTGTCTGCTTCAACTTTGCGGCGATGGGAACAAGAAGAGAAGTTAATCCCAGACCGCACGTTAGGGAACCAACGCATTTACACTGAAGAACACTTAAGTAAAGCTCGGAGTTTGAAGACTGCCAACAAGCAGTCAAGACAATACATTTCGGTTAGTGATGTTTCCCTTCTATGAGATCCCCCAACCCCCGATCCCTTGGGGGCAAATAGTTCCCCTCTTTTTAGGGGAGGAGGGGGGATCAAGTCTTATCCGAAAAGTATTGGGAGTCAAGAAACTATTCTGAATTCTGAGTTCTGAGTTCTGACTCCTTCTTTCAAAATGTAGCTACCATTACTTTTTTCCGAAAAATATTAAAAAAATCAAAAAATTTCCATTTAGGTACTTGTAATAGTAACCAAACTTGTATCTTGAGATAAATGTAAAAGATTAGAGATTTGTAAAGGGTTGGGCATAGAAATATATGAAGATATTGGTATTGAGCTGGGAGTTTCCGCCTCGGATAGTTGGGGGAATTGCTCGTCATGTAAGAGAGTTATACCCGGAACTTGTCAAGCTAGGACATGAAATTCACCTGATTACACCAGAGTTTGGTCATGCACCAATGTATGAAGTGGTTGAGAAAGTGCGGGTACATCGCGTACCTGTGGCTGCTAGTAACGACTTTTTCCACTGGGTCGTCAATTTGAACGACAGCATGGGACATCACGGTGGTAAGCTGATGCTAGAGGAAGGACCATTTGATATCATTCACGCACATGATTGGCTGGTTGGGGATGCAGCGATCGCCCTCAAGCACAACTTTAAAGTCCCCCTCATTGCAACTATTCACGCAACTGAACATGGGCGGCACAACGGTATTAACACTGAAACTCAACGTTATATTAGTAGCAAAGAAGTCCTTCTAGCTTACAATGCTTGGCGGATTATCGTTTGCACCGACTATATGCGGCGCGAAGTAGAACGGGCGTTACAAGCTCCGTGGGATAAAGTAGATGTTATTTATAACGGTATCCGACCAGAAAAGAAGCAGCACCACGAAGATTTTCACGCTCAGGATTTTCGTCGTCAATTTGCTGAAGACAGCGAGAAAATCGTTTACTACGTTGGTCGCATGACTTATGAAAAAGGCATATCTCTATTGCTAAGCGCTGCTCCCAAGGTGTTGTGGGAGATGGGGGGTTACGTCAAGTTTGTGATTATCGGTGGCGGTAATACCGACCATCTCAAAAAGCAAGCTTGGGATCTGGGAATTTCGCACAAGTGCTATTTTACGGGTTTTATATCTGATGAGTACTTAGATAAATTTCAAACCGTCGCTGACTGTGCTGTTTTCCCCAGCCTCTATGAACCCTTTGGTATTGTTGCATTAGAAAGCTTTGCCTCTCGCGTACCCGTGGTTGTTTCTGATACTGGTGGTTTTCCAGAAGTAGTGCAACATACTAAAACAGGTATAGTGACTTACACCAACAATCCGGATTCTCTAGCTTGGGGTATTTTGGAAGTGTTGAAAAACCCAGGTTATCGGCAATGGCTAACTGATAACGCTTATGAGGATTTAGAAAGACGCTTCAGTTGGTCCAAATTAGCCAAGCAAACGGAGGATGTGTACAAGCGCGTGGTGCAAGAGCGAGCGCAAGTTGATTGGTTGTAAATAGAGCAAATTCTTTCATGTTTTCAGGGACAGCTAGAATTTAGCTGTCCTTTATGGGTTAAGTGCATCAGTTAATTGTGCTTACCAAAAAACTGGGTTTAAAGCCCCGTCCTAGAAGGACGGCTTTTTAAATTTGTGCTATAATTACGTTAACGAGTTCAACGTAACAATGTTGGTACTTGAGGCAAAACTGGAAGGAACAAATGAGCAATACGGACGGCTAGACGAAGCTATCCGTACTGCTCGGTTTGTTAGAAACAGTTGCGTTAGGTACTGGATGGACAATCGTGATATTGGGCGATATGAACTTTCGGCTCCCAAGTGCTGTCTTAGCCAAAGAGTTTGAATGGGCAAAGAAGCTAAACTCAATGGCAAGACAGGCTAGTGCGGAAAGAGCGTGGTCTGCAATATCGCGTTTTTACGATAATTGTAAAAAGAAAGTTCCGGGTAAAAAAGGATATCCCAACTTTAAGAAAGAACAAACTCACGGAAGTGTAGAGTACAAGACAACCGGGTGGAAACTTTCTTCTGACCGACGATATATCACTTTTTCGGATGGTTTTGAAGCCGGAACTTTCAAAATGTGGGGAACCCGTGTCCTTCACTTCTACCAAGTTAAGCAATTTAAGCGTGTTCGGGTTGTACGTCGAGCAGACGGGTATTACGTTCAGTTTTGCATTGACCAAGAACGCGTAAGAGAAGAGGGAACCAACGTTTAAAACCGTTGGGATTGATGTGGGATTGAAACACTTCTACACTGACTTTGACGGGGAGACGGTTCCCAATCCACGACACTTGCGCTCTAGTGAGAAGTCTTTAAAGCGGCAACAACGTCGTCTTTCTAAGACTGAAAAAGGTTCCAAGAATAGGGCGAAATTTAGAAATAGGCTGGCTCGGAAACACCTCAAGGTAAGTAGGCAACGTAAAGACTTTGCAGTGAAGACTCTTGGTGCGTAGTCCAGTCTAACGACTTGGTAGCCTATGAGGACTTGAAGGTGCGCAATATGGTGAGGAATAGACACCTTGCCAAATCGATTAGTGATGCTGCATGGACTCAATTTCGTAGTTGGGTCGAGTATTTTGGAAAAGTGTTTGGAGTGGTCACAGTTGCTGTACCGCCTCACTACACTTCCCAAAACTGCTCGAATTGCGGAAAAATCGTGAAAAAGACGCTTTCAACTAGAACCCATACTTGTCCTCATTGCGGACACATTCAAGACCGAGACCACAATGCAGCACGAAACATATTAGAAAAGGCACTACGTACCGTGTGCCCCACGGGGAGTCACGCCTCTTGTCGGGACCTCCCTCTGTCTTGGTGAAGTAATTCCTCAAGATAAGCCGACTCGTGGAAAGAGGAAGCCCAAACAGTGATGTTTGGAATCACCGCACTTTTAGGGCGGTGAGGATGTCAAACCTATACAGAATACAGACAGAAGCAAAGTAAACAAGTTTATATTACAATACGGTTCAGTTAGGGTTTCATTAAAATTACTCACGCGTTGGTCAACCTTGGCAAAATGCCCAACTTGAATACTCGTTTTTGATGTTAATTAGCATGTTTGGTTGGGCCTGAATGCCGCCTCAAAGCCGGGTATAACCTCCGCACGAATGAATAAGGTTGACCAACGCGTGAGCAGGATTTATCCAAGGGCTGAACGATATGAATTTCCAGTGTGTAGAACTTTCGGATGCAACGTAAGATTGCATTGGTTAACGGTAGATTAATTCTCTTAACAGCAACCGTATTGGTTTATACTAGAGCTCTTGCACTCATTCAATTTTTTTGAAATTAAACCACAGATGGACACGAAATTTACACCGATATTTATCTGTGTTCATCTGTGTTCATCTGTGGTTCAAAAATTCATAAATCGTATTTTTGCAAGAAGTCTATTGGTTCTGTAAGTCTTGGTATTTCGATTTCGTTCACTAGAACACAGATGATAACTTCATTGTCAAAATGCATGAAATGACAAACACAGACTTTAACATAGTTGAAAAAAACAGCTTATCGGGGCGAGACTGGAAAGAGGAGTTAATTGAAAGTTTAAGGCGATCGCATCAAGCAGAAGACTGGTTACCTCTATCGCCAGCAGAACGCGATCGCGTCACACAAGCAAAGCAAAGCTTCCCGATGATGGTTCCTCTAGGCTATGCTGAACTTGTGGACTGGCAAAACCCGGATGATCCTTTGCGTCAGTTGTTGCTGCCTTCGGAATCGGAAAAGGATAAGTCTGGTAGTCTTGATACCAGTGGGGAAGAAATTTCTACAGTCGTGCAAGGTTTACAGCACAAGTACGACCAAACGGCAGTGTTAATTGTTACCCAAGCTTGTGCAGGGCATTGCCGTTACTGTTTTCGCAGGCGACTGATGAGTCGTGATGTTTTGGTGAAAGAGACAATAGAGGATTTAAAAGAAGCGATCGCCTACATTGCTGAACATCCAGAAATTGACAACGTGTTGCTTTCCGGTGGCGACCCCATGATTTCCAGTACTCGCCGCCTAGCTAATCTGTTCGCTGCAATAGCGTCTATCCCTCATATCTGGCAAATTCGCATCAGCACCAAACTCCCCGCCTTCCTACCAAGTCGCTTCACGACAGATCCAGAATTGTTGAATGTACTGCATCAATATAAATCTCGATTTCAAATCGTCATCCAGTCCCATTTCGACCATCCGCGTGAAATCACCCCAGCATCCATTCGCGCCTTAGAAGCATTACAACAAGCTGGTTGTCTACTGACTTCCCAAATTGCCCTAATGAAAGGCATTAATGATTCCCCAAACACCCTAACTGAACTCTTCAAACGCCTCCATCGTTATGGCGTTATCCCTCAGTACTTATTTCACCCCCGTCCCGTCAAGCATGCGACTTCTTTTCAACTACCAATTGTAGAGGGAATGCAGTTGATAGAAGCAGTCCGTCAGCGTTGCAGTGGACCAGTCAAGCGCTTTCGTTATATCCTTACTCATGAAGACGGAAAGCTGGAACTCGTGGGTATTCTTCCCGGTTCACCCATGCAACTAGTAGCAAAATGGCAGCAAGTACGACGGGGGCTAGACAAGTCGGGAGTTATGCTAGTTCCAATTGACGAAAAAACTTGCTGGATGGAAGAAATATAACGCAATTCAATTGAATGAAGTAATTATTTATCTGTGTCCACCCCCCTCATTCCCCCCTCTTGAGGGGGGAAGACAGAGGAAAAACTTTTATTTATTGTCCATGTGTGGTTCATTATTTCTTTGTGTACCTTACTCCGGGTTATTACAGCTATATAATAGTAAAAAATAAAACAGTGGTCACAATAGGATTGCTATTTGAGCTTGAGGCTGACATCATGTCAGACCCAAAAGCAGAGGAAAAAACGCATTATCACTGGCGCGAACCAGAAGAAGTGGAAGCAGTTGCAGAGAGTTTAACAACATTAGGTTACAAAGTTGATAAAATTGGGACTCTGGATAATTTGTTAGAACGGTGGCGCTTAAAGGAACTACCGGATTTTGTCTGGAATCTTTCAGTCAGAACGCTTTCCCGCAACCGTACCGCTTTAGCACCAGCGATTTTAGAGCAACTAGGTATTCCCTATACTGGCGGTGATGCTACGGCAAAAAGTTTGACTCTGAATAAAGATTTACTCAAACCTGTGTTGCATTGGTGGGGAATTTTGACACCTCGTTGGTATCGATACAACCGAGGTGAGGATATCCAGTTTTTGCCTTTTTGGTCAACTTCAATTTTGAAACCAACTTGTGAAGGCTATTCACTGGGGTTGTGGCGGTTTGATAACCAAAAGGGATTGACTGCACTGCGCCAAGAGGTTGAGGAATTACACCAATTATTTCAAGTACCAATTTTATGTGAAGAATTCATTGCAGGTCGTGAGATCACAGTGGGTGTTGTGGGCAATTCTTCAACGTTATTGATAGGTGCGGTGGAAACAGTAGACGCAATGGGTGAACCACTGAATGAGCAAGTTTTGGATTTGCAAGCTAAACGTCAGGGAAACTTTAAGAAAATTGGGGTTGATTTATCTTCCCCAGAGTTGCAAAAGCTTCAGCAAGTCGCGCTGCAATTGATGAAGCTACTCGGACCTTTGGACTATGCAACCTTTGACTTTCGCATAGCACCAGATGAACAGGCATATTTGCTGGATATTAATGCCGATGCAACCTTGCACCCACAGCGTTCTTTTGCTCAAATTGCTCGTGCGGCTGGGCTATCTTATCAGCAATTGATTTCGGTTATTCTAGAAACCTCCTTAGAACGGTGGAACCAGAATTTTGGAAATGATATCAGGGGGGTGTAGTCAATTGTGGATAAGATGCGGGCGATCGCCATCTTTACGATGGAATTCGTTGATAGTATTCATTGCTACTTTTCTTGTCAAACAATCATGCCACGGCAAATCCTGTATGCTGCCGTACTTTGGGATGACGAAAACCAAGTACTATATCTTCTTTGGGAACACCTGCTTCGAGTAAATCGGTAGCAACCCCCTCTTCTGTGTCATCATATTGAATCCAGATTTTGTCACCAATTAAATTGAGGTGAATTGGTGTTGCATGGAGATACTTGTCGCCATTCCAACCAATGTCCAAGACTAAGTACTGTCCTCGCTCATCATCAAATAGAACTTGGGAGTCATAGCCGTCAGGCAGAGCAGCGCGATATTCGGCGTGTTTTTGTAATATGCTTTTAATGATGTCCTGGTATTTTAATCGGGTATCCATTGGACAATAGCCTCACTTTCATCATCAAAGACAATTAGCTTAATAATTTGGTTCTTTAGTAAAACTTGTCCCAATTCTATGGTAAACACGGTGTTAAAAGTTGGTCGAGAAACAGCAAGATAGAGACTTCGCTCCACACCCATTTCATTAAGTACTTGGCGATAAAGAACATACTGCCCCAAAGCCTGCTCCAAATCTTTTACATTAGACTGTCCCACAAAACTCTTGACTTCTACAACAATTTTTTGGGTTTCTTTTTTAGCACTAATTAGACGTTCTGCACCCAAATCGGCAGATAAACGCTTGTTGCCAATTTGAAGCGGAAATGGGTCGTGGGTAATTGTCCAGCCATCCTTTTGTAAGGCACGCTTAACAGTATCGTGATAGATATCTTTGGCTGGCACACTGAGGAAATTGGGTGACAAAGGTTTACTGCAACCAGTATATAACGAGTAGTATGCAAGACATAAAAATGGAAACAAATGAAGCGCTCACTTGCCTCAATTGCAGGAATTGTTGCTGTTGCCACTGTGATCAGCAAAATTTTTGGTCTATTGCGTTCTACCTGCGTTGCGGCTGTTTTTGGAGTTGGTGCAGTTGCGGATGCTTACAATTATGCTTACATTATCCCCGGCTTTTTGTTAGTTTTGCTAGGTGGTATCAATGGACCGTTACACAGCACTTTAGTTAGTGTTTTGGCAAAGCGTGAGAAATCAGCAGCAGCTCCTTTGGTAGAAACGATTACCACCTTGATTAGCGGTGTTTTACTCTTGGTGACGATTGGTTTAATTATTTTTGCTGGTTTTTTTATTGATTTAGTGGCTCCGGGTTTGGAAGAGCAAGTTAGGGCGATCGCCATCCAACAATTGCAGATTATGGCTCCCATCGCTCTTCTTTCTGGGCTTATTGGCCTTGGTTTTGGCACGCTGAATGCAGCAGAGCATTACTGGCTACCTTCTATCAGCCCAATGCTATCAAGTATCACTGTCATGCTTGGCTTGTTCCTTTTAGCACTACGACTAGGAAACCAAATCAACGCTCCAGAATACTTGCAATTAGGAGGCTGGGTTTTGGCTGGAGGAACCCTTGCCGGTGCTGTTTTGCAATGGCTAGTTCAACTTCTGGTGCAGTGGCGGGAGGGTATGGGTAAACTACGCCTGGGCTTTGACTTTGGCTCTGGTGGTGTGAAACAGGCGATCGCAATTATGGCTCCTGCCACCCTGTCTTCTAGCATGACGCAAATTAACATCTATGTGGATTTATTTTTTGCCTCCTATATTCCCCATGCAGCCGCTGCTTTGAACTATGCCGGACTGCTCGCCCAAACACCCAAAGGCATTCTTACAAGTGTCATCTTGATACCGTTAATGCCCGTATTTTCACAATTAGCCACCCCAGAAAATTGGTCAGCGCTGAAATTGCGAATTCGTCAGGGCTTAATCCTCACCGCCCTGACTATGCTACCCTTGGGAGCTTTGATGATGACTCTGGCTGTGCCAATTGTCAGGGTAGTGTACGAGCGTCAGGCGTTTGATTTCTCAGCGTCTAAACTTGTGGCGTCTGTGCTCATAGCTTATGGTTTAGGCACATTTACGAGTGTCGGGCGAGATTTGCTGGTGCGGGTATTCTATGCTTTAGGAGATGGGCAGACGCCTTTTCGTATCACTGTGGCGAACATCTTACTAAACATTGTACTGGATTACTTTTTAGTTAAAGCTTTTGGGGTACCAGGTTTAGTTCTCGCCTCAATCGGAGTGAATTTAACAGCAATGCTGATGATGTTGTGGTACTTGCATCGCAGACTTGATGGCTTACCGTTGCGGGACTGGAGTTTACCGATATTGGGTTTGATTGGTGCTAGTGGAGTGGCAGGTGTAGCCTGTTGGTTGACAAGCTGGGGTTATGAAGTTCTTTTAGGTAGCGAGGGGATGCTGAGGCAACTGTTGCAATTGAGTGTTGCTGGAAGTGTCGGATTAGGAGTGTTTGCAATATTAGTAAGTCTGATGAAGTTGCCAGAGGTGGAGTTGTTAGTGAAACGTTTTAGGAAAAAGCGGAACTAATAGCAAAGGATTTTCTTCTATCAGCGTTGTCTAACAAATCAATCATGTAATGAAAGTGCATGCTACGTCTCTACAACGTCTGTAGAAATTGTAGGGTGCCTTATAGCGAAGCGCAACGCACCAACAAATGCGGTGCGTTACGGCAAGTTCTCACTGACTCAAACTTTCAACTCCTGACAATGCCGTAACACACCCTACTTTATAGTAAATGACCTCTTAGCATGCTACGTCTGTGCAACGCATCTACCCTAGAAGAACAACCGCAAAGGAGACACAATGAAAAAACTTGGACTCCCGAAGTTAAATAGGTTTGCGACAGCAATTTTGATAAGTGTCTCAGTATTGCTTTTATTGTTGACCTCGCCATTACCTAAAACGCTGGCAAAACCAGAGACAAAAGTCTTTGAACAAGTCTGGCAAACTGTAAACGAAAACTTTTACGACCCAAAACTTAACGGAGTGGACTGGAAAGCAATGCGGCAAAAATATGAACCTCAAGCCGTGCGAACCAAGTCTATTCAAGAAGTTGCTGGTGTTATCAATCAGATGCTTTCGGAATTACAAACTTCTCACACCCGCTTTTACATTCCAAATGAGCCAGCATACTACCAGCTTTTGGGAATCTTTCAAGCAAGGAACCCCGATTTTCAAAAGCAGTTAAAGAAGTTCTTCCCAAAAGGCAAGATTGAATACAGTGGTATTGGTGCAATTACCAAAGACATTAACGGTAAGACCTTTGTCAGTGGTATTCTCGATGGAAGTCCAGCTGCTAAAACTGGGTTAAAAGTGGGTGACCAACTCTTAAGCGTAGATAATCGTCCTTACCAGCCGATACAATCTTTTGCAGGTAAAGCAGGTCAGAAAGTCACGCTGTTGATTCAAAGAACACCTGACGCCAAGAGCCAAGAAAACATTGCTGTGACTCCCAAGATGTTCGACGCGTCTACCATGTTTCTGGAGGCGCAGCAAGCCAGTACCCAGGTTATTCAACGCAACGGTAAGAAAATTGGCTATGTTCATATCTGGTCAAATGCTGCTGACCCAGATCAGGAGAAACTTCGAGAAGACCTGATCTACGGTCGCCTTAGAGATGCACAAGCGTTGGTTTTGGATTTACGAGATGGTTGGGGTGGAGGAGATATTGGTTATCTCAACATCTTCACTGCACAAAAAGGTCCTAGTATTACCAGTATTCCCCGCAATGGCAAAAGATATACTTATATTTCTCAATGGAAGAAGCCTGTGGTTATGGTCATTAATGAAGGGAGCAGAAGTAGTAAAGAAATTTTGGCTTATGCTTTCCAGCAACATAAAATAGGACCTGTAGTTGGTTCCAAGACAACGGGAGCAGTGGTTGCTGGTCGTCCTTTTTTGATGTCAGATGGTAGCTTCCTTTACTTAGCAGTTTCAGATGTGTTGATCAACGAAAATCAACGGTTGGAAGGTAAAGGAGTCGCGCCTGATATTAATGTTCCATTCTCATTGGAGTATGCTCAAGGTGCAGATCCGCAAAAAGAGCGAGCAATAGAAACTGTGCTGCAAGCAGTCCAGTAGCGCAGCTAAACGATGATATATGCAATATCTTTTGGAAGTGACTTGATTTTTTGCTGCTCGTTGCTGTTCTGTTGGACAGAAAGCCGCAAATTATTAAAGCTTGATCAAGCTATAGCAATCCGCGCAGGATTTATGAAAAATCTTAAGTATTGTAGGGTGGGCAGTGCTTACCGTATTTTGCCCACTACATCCGGGTTTTGCGTTCGCACTGCCCACCCTACGTGTCGTTCAAAAATCTGCGGAGGAGTCCTATACTAGAAATTTCTGCGATTTTCAGAAAAATCCTTCTTCAGGACTGTATTAATAATTGAAACCAAACATCAATCAAATCAAGGGAGAAAACTCCAAAACTGAATTCCTTTTTAACCTCTTTACTCTGTGTTCTGGAGCGCCTAATCGGGTTAAATTACTTTAAAACAGCAGAGGTACAGAGGAGCCAGGGCTGCAGGAGGGTTTCCCTCCGTAGGCGACTGGCGTGGCGCAGAGAGAAAAAAAGAGATTTTATGAGTAATTATTAGGTCAAACTAGTACCTCTATTGTCCAGAAAAAAAGTCAAAATCAAATATTCAAAATACAGGATTGATTCAAAATGAAATGTAATTTTAAGATTTTCTTATTGTTATTAAGTTTGCTATGTTCTGTTGGCACTTCTATTAATGCAGCTGTTGCCCAAGAGACTAGTAGCACTACCCTATCAACTCAATTGAGCGCTCAACGAGAGAACAGCAATATTTTATTAGCACAAAACCGGACAGAAGAACAAGAATTTCAAGCTTTTTTTAATAGCAAATACGACTATTGGGATGCACGTGTTTTGGCAGATTACTGGGGACAGTCGGTAAGCGATGCCAAAGCTCGAATGGGCAGAAAGATTATCTCGGGTCCAGAAAATGTTGCCATCCTCAACCAGTTTCTTGTAGATGCAAGGGTGAACGCTTTACAGTCGGTGAGACCAGCCAGAAACCCAAGCTCCTACAAATTTTTTAGAGAGTCAAACTATTCCTATGATGATGCAAAAGCACTTGCTAGATTTTGGGGCGATCGCTCACCTATGGATGCAAAACTACGCATTGAGCGCAACTTAATTTTGGGCAATAACGAGATGATTGAACAAGCGTTACGATATTCTCGCCGCTAGATCTAGGAAGTGCAGGGTGAATGTGATTACGAAACAGTTATGTCTTTAAACTGGAAAATTGGCTTTGAAATTGAGCTGATGGCACCTCGGGGACTCAGCAGACAGGACTTAGCAGAGTTAATAGCCCAACAACATGATGCACAAGTGCGTCGTGTCTTTCATCCTCAGTCTGAGCCAAGTCAGGTTCCGGGAACTCCCTTGTTCCAAAATCTGACTTTGGGGTTTGAGGTGATTGATCAACAGGGGCGTTTGATTGCAAGATGTGTGGATGATCTCACCCTTCAGGACGACTTGGACAAAACTCAAAAACCCAAACCAGGATGGTATCGAATTGTCAGCGATGATACCAGACTTCTGCAACTGGTGAACAGCCAAGCTGATCCTGCTGACTCTCTCACCACAGTCCTGAAACCAATTGCGAGTTTATTTTCTACCTATGCGGAAGCAGGACCTGGGGGGATGGTACGTGTTGCTGATAATACAGGCAATCCGATTGCGATCGCCGCACCTCTACCAGGAGAACGAGAACGTCCTTGTGAGTTAATTACCCCGCCTATTGATACCAATCATGGCGATCGCCTGGAGGTTCTCCTATCAGCAGCACGCGTTCTTGGCTTCACAATTCCCGCTGAAGGTGCAACCCACCTGCACTTCGATGCTATCTCCTTATGTTCTGCACAGGTTTTCGCTAATCTAGTGAATCTCTTATGGACACATGGGGAAAATCTAAAACGATTGGTAGGAACTAATTCCAGATGCAGACGCTTAGGAATGTGGGATCAGGAGTTGTTGGTACTCATCAATGAATCAGATTTTTGCGATCTGCCTTGGTCTGATGCTCAGGCTCGTCTTGCCAAACTTGAGTTAACAAAATATTGTGACTTTAACCTCAAAAACCTGATTCACCCCATCCCTAACAAACATACCTTTGAAGCTCGTATTTTTCCCTCCTTTTTGCACACACAACCTCTTATCGAGGTAGCGGCGTTGATGGAAGCAATTCTACGTTATGCAGCAACAGCAACTCAGATATCACCGACTGCACCTTTGGAATGGAAATTAGAATCCGTGCAGGAGTTTATCAAAGCACTCCCAATAGCTGAACATTTTCGCTCCGTTTGGTTGTCTCGCGCGAAGAGCGTTGCGGAATTTTCTCGAATAAGTGTGAAATTCTGACTACCAGTTATATCAAGTCCGTTTAAATAATCTAGGACTTACGCATAGTACAGAAATACTATAAATAACTTGGGTCTTTCAGCCATTGTTCGCACTTGTCTTGCACCCAATAATATCAAGTTCGCTGCCTGCACTTATAAATCCCGAAACACCCCACCCCCAACCCCTCCCCGCAAGCGGGGAGGGGCGCTTTGGTGTAAGCCAAAAGCGGGGTGGGGTTCTGCCAGAATTTCGGTTAATTTACCGGACATAATAGAACTCTTGCACTCATTCAATTTTTTTGAAATTAAACCACAGATGGACACAGATGAACACAGATAAATATCGGTGTAAATCTCGTGTTCATCTGTGGTTCAAAAATTCATAAATCGTATTTTTGCAAGAAGTCTAATATTAATTTCCAAACATAGAAACACAATCTTCCCCAAAATAAGCTGCCAAATTATCAATTAAAGCTTGAGGTATCGGAATACCCGTCAACAAACGCTCTTGGCGAGTCATTGCTTCTAATTCTCCTGGGTAGTAAATAGGTTGGTTTGGGTCGAGGCGGGGAGTCTCTTTAAGAGAGGCGATCGCACTTTGCACCTGTTGCTCAAACTCCTCTCGATTTGTCCAAGCTTCCACATCTAGCACCCAAAATAAATGTCCTGTACCATTAGCACCATCATGAATTGCCTTATTTTTAAACATAGCTGCTGCGGTTCCCAACAGTGGACCACACAACAAATCTGCGATGAACGCTAACCCAGAACCTTTGTAAGAAGCTGGCAAATTCACCGCCACCTGCTTCGGGTCGTCAGTAGGTTCTCCTGCTTCCGTAAGTCCCCAGCCCAAAGGAATCGGTAAACCCTGATAAGCAAAGTGCTTCACTTTACCACCACTTACCGTCCCTGCTGCCATATCCAAAATGACGGGTTGCGGTGTCCCTGTCGGAATTCCCCAGGAAATCGGGTTATTGCCGACTTTTGCTTTGCTTCCCCCATAGGGAGCAAGGTCTACAACATTGGTATCACTTGTAGCAAAGCCAATCATTCCCGCCTCAGCAGCCATGCGCGTGTAGTAACCTGCCATACCAAAATGATTGCTGTTGGTAACGCCAACAACTGCCATGCCAAACTGACGTGCAGCAGCAATGGCTGTATCCATTGCGACTTGACCCGCGTACTGTCCGGGAGAGCGATCGCCATCAATCCGAATCATCGTCGGGCGTTCTGAATTCACGCGCAACTGAGGCTGGGGGTTAATTCGTCCACTTTGCAGACTTTTGACATAACCGATAATTTGCTGCAACCCGTGAGAGTCCATTCCCCAAAGGTTTGCTTCTACCAAATGCGTCTTCAGCGCCCCAGCCACTTCTTCTCGTAGCTGGTAAGGTGAGAGTACTGAATCCAAAAAACTATGCAGGGATTTGGCTGAGATTTTGTTGTAGCTTGACATGGGGTTTATAGATATCGAGTGTGCGGTAGTTAACTTGCCATTCTGTCGTCGGACATTCTTTTGGGCGCACATAACGGACTGTTTCTACCCGCCAACCGGACATTCCATCAGTGCTAGTTGGGGGAAGTTTCTCTAAAACAGTTGAAGAAATCTTCACTTCAACAGGCTTTGGTTCCGTACCCCAGACACTCGCCACAACCACAGCCTTCTCACCCAAAACCTGTAAGCGTAGCTGCAAGGGAATTTGGCTATTGTTCCTTACAATTAAATTTTTATAGCCATAAGCCACCGTCGCATCTTGACCAAGAGTGAAAAAGCGCGTTTCTCCATGAGCATCAATTGAATGGTTGTAGCGTTCTAGAATTTCATAATTTGCCCAAAGCAGCGCTTGGAACAAGGAGGTGGAAATTTGACACAACCCGCCTCCCACATCAGTCATTAAGCGATTTCCCACCAAAGTTGGTCCTTCCCGGAAACCATTAGCCACAGTAGGACGCGCGACACGATGCCAAAAGTCAAAAATTTGTCCAGAGTTTAAGAGTAGTCCATGAATACCTTTCGCCGCCAGTTGCATATTCCAGAGGCGATTTTCGTTCACCTGAGGAAAACCAGAACGCTGTTTAATTGGAGTAGTAATTTCGCTCCATTGATAGCAGTAATGGGAAGAGTTTTGTATGTCTTGTACACGAGCATAGTGAAATGTATCACCTCGCCCAAGCGCTCTAGTATCTTTAAGTTTTTGGCGGATTAAAGCTTTCAGGCTTTGGGATAACTGTGCCATATTGTTTTTTAAACCTGCGTATATCACACCTCACCGATAGAACTCTTGCACTCATTCAATTTTTTGAAATTAAACCACAGATGGACACAAATAAACATCAATATTTATCTGTGTCCATCTGTGGTTCAAAAATTCATCAATCCTATTTTTGCAAGAAGTCTAATAACTAATACCTAATACCAGTTAGCGATTACGCATTGCAAATAAATCTTGTTTTCTTAAGCTTTGAATAGTAGAAATTGTATGTTCTGCCACCTTGTCAATTTCCTCAGCCGTGTTGAAGCGCCCTATACCAAACCGTACCGAAGCATAGGCTAGCTGTTCTGAGTGTCCCAGTGCCGTGAGAACATGGGAAGGGGCAGTCGTTGCCGAAGAACAAGCAGATCCAGAAGACACCGCCATCACTGATTGCAATCCTAACAGCAGTGCAGAACCATCCACTCCCTCAACACTGATATTGAGATTTCCCGGTAATCGCTGAGTGGGATGTCCATTGAGATGAATTCCCTCAACCTGAGAAAGTTGTTCCCACAATCTTTGTCTGAGTTGTGTGAGGCGTTCGGTTTCTCTGGCTTGTTCTTGTAAAGCAATCTCCACAGCCTTACCAAATCCTACGATTTGCGGTGTATACAAAGTACCAGAACGCATTCCCCGTTCATGTCCACCACCATGCTGCTGCGGGGCTAGTTGTACTCTAGGGTTGCGCCTGCGAACGTACAGCGCACCGATACCCTTGGGTCCGTAGACTTTATGTGCGGTTAGTGACATTAAATCAATTTTTAGTGCCTGCACATCTAAGGGTATTTTACCAATAGCTTGTGCTGCATCGGTATGGAAAAGGACATTGCGTTCCCGACACATAGCGCCAATTTCTGCTAATGGCTGCAACACACCTATTTCGTTATTTGCAGCCATCACGGAAACGATAATTGTATCAGGACGGAAAGCTTTTTCCAACTCAGTTAAATCAATCAGCCCATCTTTTTGGACTGAAAGGAATGTTATTTCAAAACCGAGGGTTTTAAGATACTTGCAAGGGTCAAGAACTGCGCTATGTTCAGTGACAACAGTAATAATATGCTGTCCTTTTTGAAAATAGGCTTCAGCAACACCTTTTATAGCTAAATTATTCGCTTCTGTCGCGCCACTGGTAAAAACAATTTCTTCTGGCGTTGCGTTAATTGCTGCTGCCAAAATTTCCCGCGTTTGTTTCACAGCAGCTTCTGCTTCCCAACCGTAAACATGACTGATGCTGGAGGGGTTGCCAAAGTGTTCTGTAAAGAAGGGTAGCATAGCAGCAAGTACCCGTTCATCTACAGGTGTAGTAGCGTGGCAATCTAGGTAAATAGGACGACTAGACATAATTATCAAATTAAAATTGTACCCAGTTTCTTTAATATACTGAGAACCTTATATAATTCATTATCGCCTCTGTATAAAGTGAATCTATCAGATAAAGCATAAAAGGGTGTATCTTTCTGATAAAGCTTGATAAATTGAAAATCTTCCCCATTGATGACCAATGAATAGACAGGACGCTCAGGCTTAGGATTAGCCAGCATATAAGTCAGTGCTTGGGGTATTGCCTTAAATAAAGAAAAAGTAGACCTTTTAGATTCTATTACCAATAACCACAACTGGTGTTGGAGAACTAGCACATCAATTTTACCTTTAATAATTTCTTTTTTATCTTGTGCGTTTTCTTTGTCCTCGGTGATAATTTCTTCGCTAATTTCTATAGTTTCTTCTGTAGCGATGTGAAACGGAGGACGATAAAAACCAGCCAAATCTAGCAAGGGAGACAACACCACCAATTTCACCGCATCTTCTAAAAGGGGAGCATTTTCAACCAAGCTAAGATAGTTAGTCTTCACTCGGTCTAAATACTGCTTTTCTATATCAGTAATTTCAGATAGATTGTCAAACCATTCAGTAAAAAAATCATCATTTACTGACTTTTGGAGTCCAAATTTTTCTTTTAAATAAGCTAGAGTGACATTTTGAGCCTGTATGACTTGAACCATCGTTCAATAAACAGAAGTGATATTAACCATTGTATGGTGAAAATTTCCTAACAAATGGTGAAATGGTGGGTGGTGCAATAGATACGCAATAATAGGAAATTAGCCTGGATCGGCAGCCTTTATTTGTAAACCTGGGGCTTTACTCGTCTGGCTATTTTAACCTACTATTTTGACGTAAAATGACTAAAGATATGCAACGGGACTTTGCCAACCGCGATGAGTTGGTAGCCTACCTCACAGAACAATTCCCCAAAGCCGCAGAACGCGATCGCCACATCAGCAAAATCGTCGGTGGACGCAAAGCCGCTGAGGCGGTACTGCAAAAAGTAGACTCAGTACGCTACGCGAAAACACGTAACTTTTTCACGGGTGCTGTAACGCGGCTTTCGCCCTACATTCGTTACGGCGTTCTTAGCTTACGAGAAATTCGGGATTACGTTCTTGGACGCGTTAAGTCCCAAGACGATGCTACTAAACTCATTAACGAGTTGGGTTGGCGTGACTACTGGCAACGGCTATATGTCAAGCTAGGTGATGGTATTTGGAAAGACCAAGAGGATTACAAAACTGGGTACACTGTCGCTGAATATGCACCTGAGTTAGCGGATGATATCAAACAAGGAACCACAGGACGAGTTTGCATCGACAGCTTCAGCCATGATATGCGAGAAATCGGCTACTTACACAACCATGCAAGGATGTGGATAGCAGCTTACATTGTCCATTGGCGGCGCACTCGTTGGCAAGCGGGAGCAAAGTGGTTTCTCGAACACCTTTTAGATGGTGATCCGGCAAGTAATAATATGTCATGGCAGTGGGTAGCCAGCACCTTTAGCCACAAACCCTATTTTTTCAACCGCGAGAACTTAGAACGTTACACCGAAGGCGTTTATTGCCGAAAATGTCCTTTATATGGTAAGTGTGACTTTGAAGGGAGTTATGAAGAACTAGAAGCGCGGCTGTTTCCTAAAGGTGAATTTACCAAACAGTCTAATAGTCAGAGTTGGCAGAAAGGGAAGAAAGGCAAAAGATAAAACGAAACGCAACCGGAAATATGCCATTTAAATGTGTTTTAGCTTATTAGAGTGTATATGGACTAAAGTGACTCAGCACAATGCCACTAAACGGTATACAGTTCCGACAGTTACAACTAGCACTACTTAGTGCGTTTCCTAATCGAGCAAAATTGAAGCAGATGGTTCGCTTCGGATTAGAGGAAAATCTGGACGCGATCGCAACAGGTGAAAACGATGAGGAAGTTGTCTTCCAACTGATTGATTGGGCTGAAAGTAATGGGAATCTGGAAAATCTGCTAATTGCTGCACGTAATGAAGACTGTGGCGGCAATTCCGGTAACTCGCAGTTGAAGAGAATGTGTGAAGAATTATTAAAAATAGAACCGACAATAAAACAACCCCATACATTGCTAAATCCATGCTATTTTGACTTAGATTTATTAATTGAAGAATGCTTGCTCGAATTAGAGGAAAAGCGGGTACTTTTTGGATTAAGTGTACCCTGTGACGATGATGCTTTTCGGGAGAGTTTCTGCCAGCGTCTGAAGGACGAAGTTGGTAGAAGGAATATTCAAATCAAACGTCCTCTGACGCTAAATCCTCTGGTCAATTCTGTTGATAGGGCAGTCAGAGTTATCGAAGGATACAAGCAGCTCTTACATACTAGCAACATCATCTGTCCTATCCAAGTTCAGGTATTCGACCAAAATTCCAGTATTCCTGATGACTTCTGGCTGAAAATATCTGCTACATTCAGAGACAATCTTGAACACTGCTTAATCATGATTATGTTGGGCAGTGAAGACAGTATTTTTCCCAAACGGGTGATTAAGCTGAAACCTCCAAAGTTTACAAAAGCGCATATACACCGATGGGTTGTCAAGGCAACAACCTCTCGGGGATGGGCAGAACAGGTTATGCTTCAGTGGAAGCAAAAGATGATTGCTGGCTGTTGTTTAGGCAATCCTGAAAGTGAACTATTGGATATCAGATCTGTGTATGACTATTTAGACTACACTATGCAACTTTTGCAACAAAACATTTCAGCAGAAGCTTTTATGGAAGAACTTGAGCAAAGGATTTAAGCTGATGTCAAAGCGCTCTGTTGATACGTCTACCAACTACTCCACCATAGCTTACGAATCCTTGCCGGACTCTGTTGAAGTCGAAGATTCGCAAGTAGCTCCCGTACCTGAGAAAGACCCTCCAAAAAAGAAGATATACAAGGAACCTTACTTACCTGACAAGAAACTGGCGGAAGCGGTTGATTTGGCGATCGCCCTAGGTCGTCCTTTACTGTTACAAGGCGAACCAGGTTGTGGGAAAACACGTTTAGCCTACGCTGTCGCCTATGCTTTGGGCTTGCCTTTAGAAGTCAGTTATATTAAATCCACCAGCCGTGCCCAAGATTTACTTTACACCTACGATGCTGTTAATCGCCTTTATGATGCTCAGTTAGGGGCTCAAGGAGAACGTAGTCGAGACATTCGCAATTATATTCGTTTAGGTTCTTTGGGAAGAGCGATCGCCCGCGCTCAATATGGGCGTCGTTCAGTGGTGCTAATTGACGAAATCGACAAAGCAGATCTCGACTTTCCCAACGATTTGTTATGGGAGTTGGATCGGTTAGAGTTTCGGGTCACTGAGGCTCCAGATATATATTATGCCGTTGGTGACAACCCAGCATTACGCCCAATTGTGTTTGTCACACATAATGAAGAAAAAGCATTACCGACTGCGTTTTTGCGCCGATGCATTTTTCACTACGTTGAATTTCCCGAAACAGAAGAACTTTTGCAACAGGTTTTAGCAACTCACGAGATTTCTAACCAAAAATTGAGCGAAAAAGCTATCGAAGTTTTGTTAGAACTTCGCAAACTCGACCTCAGCAAACGACCGGGTTTGAGTGAACTGCTGGACTGGGTGGGTTATCTAGAAGCGGTAAAAACTCCGGTAGAAGAACTCGACAAACTGCCGTATTTGGGAGCGTTGCTCAAACAAGAGAGCGATCGCCAACGTGCAATGGAGGCTTTTGGCAAGCAGTGAAGCGATCCAAGTTACCCGCGTTTCTCTGGGAGTTATTTCAAAAGCTACGTCGTCGTGGGTTTCCACTCACACCAGATGACTATGAAACACTGCGACAGTCCTTGGAAGCTGGCTTCGGTTGGTCATCAAAAGAAGCACTGCGGGATTTGTGCAATTCTCTGTGGGCAAAGTCGCGCCAAGAACAGGAAATTCTCACTGCCCTGTTTAACCAACTTGTACCAAAGAACGAAGATTGGCAATTGTCTTCTGTGCAAGCGGAAAAAGATTTTGATGCTGATGCTACAGACTCATCAAAAAAAGAGCAGCATCGGGACGTTCAGGAGCATCAAGAGCGTGAGGAAACGCCTGTCATTGAACCTCGTAGCGGCTTACCTGCGATTTCCTTCAAGGATGTGCAACTTTCGGAACGTCGATTTATCTTCGTACCGCAATTCCCATTAACCTATCGAGAAGTGGCTCAAACTTGGCGGCGCTTACGGCGTCCGGTGCGGGTGGGAGCAGCAACAGAACTGGATGTTGATTCCACAATTGCCCGACGTTGTCAACAGGGAATTGCAGCTTCTGTTGTGTTAAGACCGAGACGCCGCAACGTTGCGCGGTTACTTTTGCTACTGGATCGTCAGGGTTCAATGACTTCTTTCCATCGCTTTTGTGAAGAGGTTTGCACAGCAATTCAACAAGCAGGGAGATTGGAAGAAACAGCAATTTATTACTTTCACAACGTTCCTGCTGAAGGTGCTGATGAGCAAGTGCTAGAACCTCTAGGTAAGCAACTCTTTCCAGTTCTTGATGACATTTTGCCCCAGATAACACCCCTCAAAACAGGTTACCTTTACGAAGATCCTGATTTGCTCTCTCCTATTTTGTTGGAGGAAGTTCTCCAGAAATATGCCGCCGATGCATTTGTAGTAGTGATAAGTGATGCTGGTGCTGTGCGTAAATTTTACAACGTCGTACGTCTATTAGATACTATCTCTTTTATCAAAGCACTCCGCGCTTATACTTTAAACTATGTTTGGCTGAATCCCCTGCCTAAGTCATATTGGAAAGATAACACCGCTGCCCAGATTGCATGTCATGTGCCGATGTTTCCTTTGAATCGGGAGGGCATCCACCAGGCAGTGAATGTGCTACGCGGACATCAATATAATTTAGAAAAGCCTCTTTAGATATGAACTCGGCTGAATTACCCTTAATTCGCGAAGAACCCCACCCTGCCTTTGACTTACGTCAAAATCGCCCCTCCTCGCTTGCGGGGAGGGGTAGGGGGTGGGCTGCTTTTAAGACAATGGGCAATTAAACAAACCCAAGATGACTCCCACCATGTCTAGCAAACTTGTAGAGCGGCGTTTGAATGACTTTAAGCGTAGATGTGGTAAGGATGGAGATGCAGCCTTGCAACTGGCTTATCACGCTGCAATGCCCGTTGCCTTAAATCCTGACTTGCTGCACTTTCTGCGAATTAACTTTTTTCTCGATCCACCTGAGCAACTTCCTTATACCGTCGAGTTTGAGTTTCTCACTTCTGGGCTGTGTCGTGAAATTGACGCAGAATTGTATGAAATTGAGCCAGAAATTCGTAGTGAGTTGTTGCAGAAATTGATGAGCAGGGAAGATGCTCAACAACGAATTCGAGATATTGCTACGCTGCTTTGGCAGTATGTCGAATATCATTCCCCTTGGGCAGATCGAGTTGAATTAGAACGGGCACAACAACTGACTGCACTCAATTTTCTAGATCCTGCTAAGGCAAAAGAGTGGCTGGATGAAGCAGAAGCGAATGCTAGCTTAGGTAGAGGGGAGCGGGAATGGTTCATCGCGATGCAGCAAGAACTTGAGGAGCTTCCTTACCTCCCAATTACCTCCTTTGCCTCAGATGAACCTGCTTCAAACCAATTCGATGTGTTGTTCTTTTACAATAGTCAGGATAGGCAAGAAGTTAGAAACATTGCTCAAAAACTTAAGCAGCGTGGACTAAAACCTTGGCTTGATGAAGACCAAATTTACGCTGGGGATAGCATAACAGATACCATCGAACAGGGACTAGAACACAGCAAAACTGTTGCCGTTTTTATTGGCGAAGCGGGTTTGGAAGCGTGGGCAACTAGGTGGTCTATAGAAAAATTGACCAGGTTAACTTTAGGGAAAAATACTCCCATCATTCCAGTGTTACTACCAGGTGTTGTCGTTATTTCAAGTTTACCCGCCATACTCAGAGACAGGATATGCGTAAGCTTTAACGGCGGCATTAATGATACTGAGGCACTGGACCTACTTGTGTGGGGTATTACCCGACAAAATCCACAAAGCGAGCAAGATGACCTCAGTTCTGAGAAGGGAGTAGATTACACACGTCTGCGAGATTTGCTAGCTGCTGGCAAGTGGAAAGAAGCGGATGAGGAAACTCTGGCAGTTATGCTCCAAGTAGCAGAGCGAGAAAAAGAAGGTTGGCTTAGTATAAAGTCTATCGAAAATTTTCCCTGCACTGACCTCCGCACTATTGACCAACTTTGGGTAAAATACAGCAATGGACGCTTCGGCTTTAGCGTACAAAAGCGTATTTGGGAAAGCGTCGGTGGCAAACCAGGCGCTGATTATGGAATCTGGGAGAAGTTTGGTGATTACGTTGGCTGGCGTAGTCGTTGGCGTTATGACGTGGCAATACCGCAAAAAGAATGGCTAAGTTACGATGAACTTCACTTCACCAAAACAGCTAGGGAAGGTCATCTCCCTGTTAAGGTCATCTCCCTATGGGCAAGGACAGGTAGTGAACAAGATTTTGATGATGATTTGGCAAAGGCAGGTAGTGAACAAAGTGAACAAGACTTTGATGATGATTTAGACTTTGAGATGTCAAAGACAGGTAGTGAACAAATAACAGTGAGAGAGATAGATGATTTAGATGATTTAGACTTTCTAAATAAGATACGTGGAATGAATAATTTGTTTGGTCTCGCATCCAGACTTGCAAGGTGTAACCTATAAAGGTTCCTGAGATTATTAAGATTTGCAACCAAGGTGGATTTGACGAAACCTTGTGCTTTCTGGCTTTCCGATACCTGGCACTGTGTATCACCCGCACCAAACGAGAACAACGCTATCAAACATCGCCTGGCAGACATTTAAAACCATGCTAGTGGAGAAACCTCACCCTCGCTTTTAGCTGCGCTAAAATCTTTCCCTCTCCTTAGTAAGGAGAGGGATGCCCGATAGGGCAGGATGAGGTGATATGTATGAATGTAATTTATTATGATTTAATACTATTTTTGGATTTGCAGACAATATTTATATATGCCAGAAATATCAAATACTCAAGAACAACCTGAAAGCGAAGAATTCGATGTCTTCCTAGCACACAACAGTGCAGACAAGCCGGAAGTGAGAACCATTGCTCATCAACTCAAAACACGCAACATTAAAATATGGTTTGATGAAGAACAAATTCCACCAGGAAGATCATTTCAAGATGAAATCCAAAAAGCCATTCCACTCGTTAAATCTGCCGCCATTTTTATTGGTTTGCAAGGATTAGGAAAATGGCAAGAAATGGAAGTGCGCTCATTAACAACAAGATGTGTTGAAAAGGGCATTCCCTTAATCCCCATTCTGCTTCCAGGAGTGACTAAACTTCCTGAAAAACTAGTATTTTTAAAAGAGTATACATGGGTAGATTTTTCTAAAAGCATTGACGATGTTCAAGCATTGAAGAAGTTGGTGTGGGGAATTACCGGAACTCAATCATCACCCCAACAAAAGCCAACTGAACTATGGTTCAATGGCGAACGATTGCAGCAGTTCCAAAAGGCACTTCTGAATGCATTTCCGACTCCCGGAAAACTAAAGCAGATGGTTCGCTTCCGGTTAGATGAGAACTTGGATGCGATCGCAGCAGGTGCAAATCTCTCGGAAGTCGTATCCAACCTGATAGAATGGGCTGAAGCTGAGGGAAAACTAGAAGAGCTACTCATTGCTGCTCGTAAAGAGAATCCTGGCAACCCGGCTTTACGCAAGTTTGACGAACAGATACGAAATAGCTGATGAGCAAACCAATTGTTTGGATACACGGAGACTGTCTCAGTCCCCAAAACCCCGCCCTACAAGAATACCCCGACGCACCCGCCATCTGGGTTTGGGATGATGCTTTAATTGAAGAATGGCAACTGAGCCTCAAACGCATCGCCTTTATCTACGAATGCTTGCTAGAGTTACCCGTTCTCATTCGCCGTGGCGATGTCGCAAAAGAAGTTTTAGCTTTTGCCAAAGAGCATAATACCAACAAAGTCGTCACAGCAAACAGTCCCAGCCCTCGATTTGATGCTATCTGCGACGAAATTGAGCGTTCTGTGGAACTGGAAGTTTTTGAAGTAGAACCGTTTTTTGACTACGACGGTTATATTGACCTTAAGCGCTTCTCCCGCTACTGGAAAGTGGCGGAAAAGTATGTGTTTGATTAGACCTTATTGACAAATGTCCGACGAGGAATGCATAAACCAAATTCAAGTTTTAACAGTTGGGCTTTGCTTAAACACGTGTTCTCTTGAACTCCACCCATTCTCTCTTTATTTACCTATTTTTATTTATTTTTATTTAATTGATACTGTGGTCAATCACCACATCTAAAAAGTTGTACCTTGTATTCTCTGGCAAAGAGCTACCTACTGTTTCATCCAAGGATGCAGTATTGGGATTTACACACATAGAACTTGCATAGAAATTTTTACTGTAAACAAGAACAACAATCGCTACCAAAGTTATTGATACAGAAGTAAGGTATACGAATTTCATGTTCAAACCTCTAGAAAACATCAGGAATGTCTTTTGAAGCGAATAGTGCACCTTGTGGAAATTATGTTTCAGCTAATGTTACTATAGGTTTTCTCCATAATTTACGATGGATAGTGCTAAGCATACATCATCCGATGAGAGCACCGAGAAAAATTTTTCAATGCTCAAATTGGAGCAACATTGGAGCAACAGAAGTAACTCATAGCTATTTGTAAAGTAGCTAATCAAATCTTATGAAGCTAGAGATAAAAGTCATGGATTTGACATGACTTTAGTCATATATTGATAATGAGACAGTGTTGTGATATGTGCAGCCAGTATCACAGGCAAGCTTTAACGGCATCGCGGAAGTCCCCACCTTCAATGTACCCATAAGGTGGGGATGGACAGCGGGCAATGATGAAGACATCCCTAACCAATTCAATCCGCTATTCCTTGAGAGGAAATGGGATGCCTGAAGAGTTGCCAATCTCTGGGGTTGGTAGTCGGTCAATGTAGTCTTCAATGATTTGAGTAATCGTCTTTTCTTTGCTTGCAGCATATAACCGAATTTTATTCAATCTACGCTCGCTAATCCGAAGGATGCAATCCTTTAGCTTTTATGATAACAATGTCTACACAAAATCTAAACATATGCTATCATAGTCGTATCAGCTAACCACTGACCAGATTGACACAAACGAACTGCAATGCAGGTGAACAGTGCAAACTCTGGGAACGGTACAGAACCTTGACAATTGGTAGGGCGTTGCATCGAGAAAGATTGCTTTATGCATGAAACCATCGGTGCGTAAAACCAATTTGGTTTGGTTGTACAAAGCTTTTTGCTTCTTGTACAAAGATTCCGTGGGGCATCAGGAATCTCTAAACTGCCTGTGGAGGTATCGGAACGTGGGTGTTGCTGTATGGCTTGTCCTTCGGGCATCTGGAGTAACGACCAATGAAGCAGGAAATTTCTTCAAAGCGATTTGGAGAAGCCGCATCCTCAGCCGCAAGGCAGGATGGGGAGAATGTCACTAACAACCTATGGTCTTTCTCCTGGTCGCGCTACTGGCTTTTTTCTCACCATGTGTACATAATTGGTAGCTTAGAGGATGTTTGAGAAGTATAAAATATTTTATTTGATCCCCCCTGCCCCCCTTAAAAAGGGGGGTAAAAGTCCCCCTTTTTAAGGGGGATTTAGGGGGATCATTGATAAATTTTGGTACAAAACTACACTTTCCAAACATCCTCTTAGCCTGCGTTTATAGCGGTTCTGGTGTTGAGTGCAATACATCAAGAAATAAGAACCACAGATGGACACAGATGGACACAGATAAATTTGTACTTCATCCGAACGAGAAGCGCTATGTTACCGCGTTCAGGGTATGATTTAACGTATATGATGATACTCTATATCTCAAGCTTCCAGTAGTATTCAATATTAGGTTGCCCATTAATTTTGTTTACTGTGAGCTTGCCAGCTTTAAAGCCATGTTTCTCATAAAATATGCAAGCTCGTGTATTTTGTTGCAATGTTTGTAGCGTTAGTCCTTCTGGACAAATTTTTTTAGCTTTGTTAAGTAAGGCTGAACCAATACCACAGTTCTGATATTCAGGATTTACAAAAATCTGTGATAAATACTGTTGTTCTTTTATCACTACGACAAAGCCCACAATGTAATATTCAACTTCGGCAACCCAAATTTCTCCTTTGACAGCCAGATCATCACGAAAGCGAGATTTCCATGCAGAATATGGCTGTGGATGTTGAATGTTGGGAAATGTTTCGTGCCAAGTTTGATACCAAAGCTGAACAATCTCTTCTAAATCATTTCCGTCGTAGAGTCGAATTTTCAGCACGTTACACCGCTTTTGTGTAAGGTAGGCATTGCCGCACAATATATTAAATGTCCATGACACAAGCTTTATGGGCAATGCCCAACCCACAGATATGTGGTCTAATCATAAGATGTGGTGTGATTCCAAACGCTTGTAGAGACCTACCATGGTACGTCTCTACACTTGGATTCATACTTCAAATCAGCAACGCCCTTAAACGAGTTACTGCTGATCCAAACGCAGCACCGCCATAAAGGCTTCTTGCGGTACATCCACTGTGCCCACCGATTTCATCCGCTTTTTACCTTTTGCCTGCTTCTGCAAAAGTTTTTTCTTCCGGCTAATATCACCGCCGTAGCACTTGGCAAGCACGTCTTTGCGTAAAGCTGGGATATGTTCGCTGGCAATAACTTTACTGCCAATTGATGCTTGAATAGGCACTTTGAATTGATGGCGGGGAATCAATTCTTTTAGCTTCTCAGCCATTGACCGTCCGACGTTGTATGCTTTATCTCTGTGGACAATCATCGCCAAGGAATCCACTGGATCGCCATTGATCATAATATCCAGCTTCACAAGGGGATTTTCGCGGTAGCCAATAAGTTGATATTCCATGCTGGCATATCCCCGCGAGCGGGATTTCATTTGGTCAAAAAAGTCCGTAACTACTTCTGCCAAAGGCAACTCGTAAGTGAGTGTGGTGCGTCCTTGAGTGAGATATTTCATGTCTTTAAAGACACCACGCCGATTTTGCGCCAACTCCATCAAAGTGCCGACGTAAGTTTCTGGCGTAATCATATCCACTTGAACGTAAGGTTCTTCGATTTTTTCCCGTTCGTTAGGAGAAGGTAAGTGACTGGGGTTGTCGATGTACAGTTCTTCACCTTTGACGGTGATCACTTTATAAACCACTGAGGGGGCGGTAATGATTAAATCCAAGTCGTACTCTCGTTCTAGGCGTTCTTGCACAATTTCCATGTGCAGCAAGCCTAAGAAGCCACAGCGGAAGCCAAAACCCATCGCGCTAGAAGTTTCTGGTTCAAAGTGCAGCGCTGCATCGTTGAGTTTCAGCTTATCCAAAGCTTCGCGCAAGTCTCCAAATTGGTCAGCATCAATCGGGAACATCCCACAAAAGACCATCGGGTTAGCTTCTGTGTAACCAGGCAATGGTTCAGCAGCTTTGGCGTTGGATAAGGTTATTGTATCTCCCACCCGTGCATCAGCTACAGCTTTAATTGCTGCGCCTAAATAACCTACTTCCCCAGCATGCAGTTCTTGCACTTGCTTTTGGGTGGGAGAAAGCACTCCTAACTCATCAATTTCGTATTCTTTGCCAGACGCCATTAGGTAGATGCGATCGCCCTTCTTGACTGTGCCATCCATCACCCGGAAATAAACAATCACTCCCCGGTAGCTGTCGTAGTAGCTATCAAAAATTAATGCTCTTAATCGGTCCTTCACCGTGTTTTGTGGCGGTGGTACACGCTCAACAATTGCCTCTAAAATCTCGTCAATGCCTATACCCTCTTTGGCAGAGGCGAGAATTGCACCGCTGCAATCTAAACCAATAATTTCTTCAATTTCGCTGATGACTCTGTTTGGTTCTGCTCCAGGTAAGTCAATTTTATTCAAAACTGGAATAATTTCCAAGTTATGCTCTAGAGCTAAATAGACATTTGCCAGGGTTTGCGCTTCCACTCCCTGGGAAGCGTCTACTACCAACAGCGCACCTTCGCAAGCTGCAAGACTGCGGGATACTTCATACGAAAAATCCACATGTCCTGGTGTATCAATTAAATTCAGTACATACTCCTGACCATCTTTTGCCTTATAATTCATACGGGCAGCTTGCAGCTTAATGGTAATGCCGCGCTCCCGTTCCAAATCCATGTTGTCGAGAAATTGTTCCTTCATCTCCCGCTTGTCTACAGTGCCTGTCACTTGCAGCAAGCGGTCTGCTAGAGTAGATTTACCATGATCAATGTGAGCAATAATACAAAAATTCCGAATGCGAGCTGCGGGAACGTCAGTCATATACTTCTTTGCTTTAGCGGCAACAAGGGATAAAAGAGCAATATACTACTTAACGTATTTTAATGCTTTCTTAGGTGAGACGGTGCTATTGGGAGATGGGGGGAGTGAGGGAGTGAGGGAGTGGGGGAGTGAGGGAGATGAGGGGGATGAGGGAGATGAGGGAGATGAGGGAGATGAGGGAGTGGGGGAGTGAGGGAGTGGGGGAGTGAGGGGGAGCAATCACTCATGACTGATGACTGATGACTGATGACTGATGACTATTGACTATTGACTATTGACAAATGAATATTGACTTGTGGGCTTTCAAGAAGATATGAGCGCGAGTCGTGTTTCCTCCCTGGCTTAAAAACACAGGGTTTCCAAAACGAACGCGAGGTTTTATGAAGGTCTATCCATAGCTTCTAGTATTCATCAGTTAGAGGCGTACAATAAACAACAAGAAGTGCATTCATATCGATTATGGGCGATTGCAAGCCGCAACAGCCCTGCTGTGTGAATAGAGCTACTTTACAAAGCCTTGGAAAAAACAAATTCACTAAATTCACCCTATGAATATGAAAGAGAAAGCTACCGATGCGGAACAAAGACTTGCCGATAAGGTAGAGATTGCTATTCGCCTAGACTCCGAGTTACTAGAACAAATTCAGCATCTCACCAATGACCCCAGCAAAGTGATTGAGGTGGCGATCCGCCAGTGGCTGAGGGGTGAAACCCCAAGAGATGATGAACTGACGCGCAACCCTGTGCGTAAACCTTTACCACCTCGAGGGGAATGGAACGATTAAACTCAAAAAAAATCTAAAAAAAAGCTAAAAAGTAAGATATATATGGAGGATTAAAAAATGTAAAATCTCCGATGCTAGACTTTAGAACAACCAAAAATCGCCGCTCAAGTATGCTAAATCTAAAAAATTTATGCCAAACTTTCAGCAGCGAATAGCAAAGCTTTTTTGGGGTGCCATTTACTTATCCAACTCGAGTCATGAGTATTACTGCTAACTCCCAAAGGTCGAACATATTGTCAAAAAATCTAGAAGATATTACCAGTAACACTAATGGCTCATGGGCAAATTTAGGAGCCGAGTTGGTGTACACGCAAGATGGTACAGGACGCTACCTGACTTTCTGGTGGGAACACAGCGAATGCTTAGGGTTAAACCCACAGCAGCTCGTTGCAGACCAAAACGGCAAAGAATGTGCCTTTTCACCAGTGGATCAGGCAGCATATTTGTACATCTTGCAGCAAGTTTTAACAACTTTGATGCCGCAAAGGTATCAGTGCTGGTTTAGCTACAACCAGCAGTTGTTTGAGTTGGAGCTGGTGATCAGTCCAATCATGCCTTCGTTGGCAAGCACCCCAACAACAGTTTTAGTCATGGGACGGCTGCTGCAAACAGCACTCAGCAAAGAAGAGAACTTCGGTTCTCAAACACGCGTAGAGCAAGCAGCGAGACATTCACAGCGCCACCATAACCTGATCAACCAAATTACCAGAAATATCCGGCGGACATTGGATCTGGATATTATTTGGCAACAAACGGTGGATAGTTTGGGGGAAGCGCTGCAAGTGGAACGCTGCATCATTTGTCCCTACCAATCATCTAGCACGAAAGTGCAGGTGATAGCAGAGTACCGCCAACCAAATAATGGTTCTATGCTTGGCTTGGAAATAGATATGGCTTCTGAGCCAGGCTTTGCCCAAGCATTGGCAACTTTACAACCTATTCTAGTAGAAAAGCCACAACATCCTCTGTTTAACCAGCAGAGAATGTTAGTAGTGACGACTTGCTACCAAGACCAGCCAAATGGATTAATTGCTGTTACTCTCAGCAAAATGTGTTCCCAGATCACCTTAGAGGAACTTGAACTGGCAAAAGAAGTGGCAGATCAGCTAGGAACAGCGATCGCCCACGCAACGTTATACAAAGAATTAGAAGAAGCACGTCAACAAGCCGAACAAGCCACCCGCCGCATTAGAGAATTTCTCGCCAATGTCACCCATGAACTGAGAACGCCACTCAACGGCATCATCGGATTTTTAAAGTTGATATTAGAGGGCATGGCAGACGATCCAGAGGAACAAACGCAGTTTCTGCAAGAAGCTCACAAATCATCACTTTACCTGCTCGATATTATCAACGATATGTTGGACATTGCCAAAATTGAAGCTGGCAAAATGGAACTGGAATTGCGATCGGTCACCTTAGATGAGCTATTTAGTGATTTAGAAAGCTTTATGGCACCTCAGGCAGAGGGGAGAAACCTCAGCTTCCGAATACAAAAGCCTCCTACCTCTGATGAAATTATCGTCTATGGTGATTACCAGCGCCTGAAGCAAGTGATGTTAAATCTGGTTGGCAATGCTATTAAATTTACGCATGAAGGCGGTATAACTATCAGTGCCGATGTCGTTCGCAAAAAAGTGACATTTCAAGACCAACAATTTCCAGGCATGGTAAGAGTGCGTGTTGCCGACACAGGTATTGGTGTTTCTCTAGACAAACAGGACAAACTGTTTCAATTATTTAGTCAGGTAGATAGCTCCCGCACTCGCCAGTACGGCGGAACAGGCTTAGGACTGGCAATATCCCAAAAGCTGGTAGAGGCGATGGGAGGTGAGGTGAATTTTTACAGTTTGGGCGAAGGGCTAGGATCAACAGTCACATTCACTGTACCGCTATATCAACAACCAGTTATGGTTTCATCCTCAGATAGCGACTTACAAGATTAGTTCAAAAGACGCACCATGCATGATGCGTCTCTACTTTAGACTAAACTGAAAAAGGTGAAGTCAAAGTGGTTATGTCAACGACCCAGGTCTAAAGACATTGGGCTTCTAGCCTAAGTCTTAAATCGCAGTTGACCCGATTAAGTACCTTGCGTACTACGTTAACGGTAAGTGTTCAAGTCCTACCTATGGATGCTTTCGCCAGTCTGTAGCTCTAGAAATTGAGGATTAAACAGGTTTATTGGGTTAAGCCAGTGTCTTCAATATAGTACCGACCGTTAACATTATCTAGGCTAACCTAACCCCGAAAGGGAGGCTCGAATGAGCAAAACCATTATGCGTACAGGTGAGTCCAGTCCTGAAGGAGGGTTTCCCGACCTAGGGAACTGGCTCTCCCGTTGGGGTGAACAGTTTGAAACGGTGAGCCAGTACTGAAGGAGGGAAACCCTCCTTGGAGCTACATGGCGAACCCGTAAGGGTAATTGTCCCGTTGAAAGTGCAACACAATAGCACACCGAATTAAGTAACCCCAAGGCGGTAATGGAGAAAAGATTCAAGGCGACTAAAGTCGCTCGTGTCGTTTTCCTCTCAGGTCTAAAGACTCTGAGTTTCCCACATCCCGCGAGGTTTTATGACACATCCAACAACAGCCCGTCAATTATTCCAAACCGCTTACGAAAGTCGTTACACTTGGAATGAAAACTTTCCTGGCTACAGTGCAGATGTGCAACTTGTTCAGGAAAATGAAGTCCATACAGGTAAGATTCGCATAAACGGCGACCTCAGCGTAGAAGTTACGGGTGTTGCAGATGAGCAAGTAGAAGAAGGTATTTATACTCAATTGCGAGATATAGTCACTCACCGTAAACGCACAAGCTTTGACGAGTCTCATGCAAAGCACGAGTTTAGCTTTGGTCAGGAAGATCCGGATGGTGCGATAGAAATCCTGGTGAAGGGCGACTCTATGGGTTCAAATTATAAAGTCCGGGGCAAGGAAATTTCCCAGGTCAGTCGGGTCATGGGTCGCATGGGTTTTATCATTGATACCCACGAAAGCTTGGACACAGGTTCTGGCTACATTGCAACTCGCTATGATGCGATTTTCCGCAACTCCAAAACCAATGAAGTGACCAGCGTTCTCAAATTTGAAGATTCTTATGAGAAAATTGGTAACTATTATGTGATGACTAAACAAGTTGTGCAAGAGTATAAAGATGGCACTCGCACGACAACTGAGTTCAGCTACTCCAATATTAAGCTACTAGAACCAGCAGCTGTTTAGTCACGAGTCATGAGTCATGAGTTATTGATGGCTCACAAAAGACTAACGATAGAGAACAAAAAGTCATCAAGCTGGAATTAGATCTAGGATTGGTTTAACAACACTGGAAAATAATAATTTTGGGAAGAGGTCTACAACTATGGAACTTACAATTGACAATGTCGAAACAGTTTTGGATGAATTGCGCCCATATCTCATGTCTGATGGCGGCAATGTGGAAGTCGTAGAACTTGATGGTCCGATTGTCAAACTGCGGTTGCAAGGTGCTTGCGGTTCTTGCCCCAGTTCCACAATGACCTTGAGAATGGGCATTGAGCGCCGCCTCAGGGAAATGATTCCCGAAATTGCAGAAGTTGAGCAAGTGATGTAAAAGTGATTAGTCAAGAGTCAAGAGTTTAAAGTCAAAAGTCCAAAGTCCATAGACCTTTAACTCTTGACTCTTGAGCCTTGAGCCTTGAACGCCAGTTGCTTCTGTCGGGAAACCCTCTTGGATAGCGCTGGCTCCCCTTAACCCTTGACTCTTGACTCTTGCTATGTCTCATCCTCTCCACGTCGCCTTTATTTGGCATCAACATCAGCCGCTGTACAAATCTTCTTCCAGCAACGGCGTTTCGCAGTCTCGTCAAGAGCGTTATCGTCTACCCTGGGTGCGTTTGCATGGTACTAAGGACTACTTGGATCTCGTGCTGATTCTAGAGCGCTATCCTCGATTGCACCAAACGGTAAATTTGGTACCATCGCTGATATTGCAGCTTGAAGATTACATCGCTGGCACTGCCTTTGATCCTTATTTGGAACTGAGCTTAACACCAGATGAGCAACTTTCTGACCAACAACGGGAATTTATCGTCGAACACTTTTTCGACGCAAATCACCACACCCTGATTGATCCCCATCCCCGCTATGCACAGTTGTACAACCAACGGCAAGAGAAAGGACACGCTTGGTGTTTGTTAAACTGGCAGGTGCAAGATTACAGCGATTTATTAGCTTGGCATAATCTGGCGTGGATTGACCCGATGTTTTGGGATGACCCGGAAATTGAAGCTTGGTTAAAGCAGGGTCGGAATTTTACTTTAGGCGATCGCCAGCGAATTTACTCTAAACAACGACAAATCATTAGCAAAATTGTACCGCAACATCGGGCAATGCAAGATGCTGGGCAGTTAGAAGTGACAACATCGCCTTATACTCATCCCATCTTGCCTTTGCTCGCCGATACCAACTCTGGTCGAGTTGCAGTGCCTAATATGACTTTACCAGAATATCGGTTTAGGTGGGCAGAAGACATTCCCCGGCACTTGCGGAAAGCTTGGGATTTATATGTAGATAGGTTTGGAAGAACGCCACGAGGTTTGTGGCCCTCAGAACAATCCGTTAGCCCAGAAATTTTACCGTATATTATTAATCAAGGATTTAAATGGATTTGCTCAGATGAAGCGGTGCTGGGCTGGACATTGAAACACTTTTTCCAGCGCGATAATGCCGGGAACGTTCAAGAACCAGAGTTGCTGTACCGACCATACCGCTTGCAAACTTCAGCAGGTGACGTGTCTATTGTCTTTCGGGATCATAGATTATCAGATTTAATTGGCTTTACCTACGGTTCCATGCCGCCAAAGCAAGCAGCTGCAGACTTGGTGGGTCACTTGCAAGCGATCGCCCGAAAGCAAAGAGACAGCCAAAGCGAACAACCCTGGTTAGTAACCATTGCCTTAGATGGTGAAAACTGCTGGGAATATTATCCCCAAGATGGCAAACCCTTCTTAGACGCTTTGTATCAAAGCCTGAGTAACGAACCACGCATAAAACTCGTTACCGTTTCAGAATTTGTCGAACAGTTTCCGCCAACAGCAACTATCCCAGGAGAGCAACTGCACAGTGGTTCTTGGGTGGATGGCAGCTTCACCACTTGGATCGGTGATCCTGCTAAAAATCGTGCTTGGGATTACCTAACGCAAGCCAGGGCAACTTTAGCCAATCATCCAGAAGCAACGGAAGAAAACAACCCCGAAGCATGGGAAGCTTTGTATGCAGCAGAAGGTTCTGACTGGTTTTGGTGGTTTGGTGTCGGGCATTCCTCGAATCACGATGCCATCTTCGACCAGTTGTTTCGAGAACATTTGTACAGGATATACAAGGCGCTGAATGAACCTATACCTGCTTATCTCCGGCAACCCGTAGAAATCCACGAGGCACAGGCTGACCATCGCCCACAAAGCTTTATTCATCCAGTCATTGATGGTCAAGGCGATGAGCAAGATTGGGATAAAGCCGGACGCGTAGAAGTCGGCGGGGCGCGGGGAACAATGCATAACAGCAGTGTGATTCAGCGGCTTTGGTACGGGGTGGATCACCTAAATTTCTATTTACGGGTAGACTTCAAAGCAGGCATTCAACCAGGAAAGGATTTGCCACCAGAGTTGAATTTACTGTGGTATTATCCCGACAAAACGATGCACAACAGCCCTGTTCCCCTGGCAGAAGTGCCGGATACATCTCCAGTAAATTACCAGTTTCACCACCATTTGGAGGTTAATTTACTAACGCAATCAATACAGTTTCGGGAAGCAGGAGAGCATTATCAATGGCATCCGCGTGCTAGCCGCGCTCAAGTTGCCTTGAGCAAGTGTTTGGAGCTGGCAGTACCTTGGGCAGATTTGCAAGTTCCGCCAGATTATCCTTTACGGCTAATTTTGGTGCTTGCAGATGAAGGGCGTTTCTGCAATTATCTCCCAGAAAATGCTTTGATTCCGATTGAAGTACCTTGATTGATTTTACACTAAGTGTAGGAGGGGAAAGGGGAAATTTCCTCTTCAAAACCTAAAATTTATAATGTAGGGGGCATTGCTGCTGCGTCTCTACACCCCTATAACCCTTCTATTCTTTAATTTTTCTATTTTTCATTGCGCTAGTGGAGTCCTGGAAAAGTTACGATTTCGCAAAAATATCGTATTGCTACTAGCGAAAAAAAAAGTTTTTGGTTAGATTGAAAAGACTTTAGAGTTCAATAAGCCTTTGTGCTTAATGAACCGCTTATCTCCGAAAATATCACATGGTCATATGGATGTTTTATATCAAACCTGGTTGATGAGTCTATTCCGCCAGAATCCGACCTCAGCTTTGGCTTACGCCAAAACCGCCCCGCCCGTAATCCCCAGAGGGAAACGATGAGTTCCTCACAACATTGGGGAGGCGTTAGGAGTGGGGTGTACTCACATTGATAACAATGAGTGTTTAAACAGACTTGGTATTAAAGCAAAGTCAGCTTGGTCAAATGTGCAGTTCCAAGCTTCCCGAATCGCCGCAATTGTGCTTATGCGCAAAGCGCAGGCTATGCCAACCCGTAGCGCAATCATGCGATCGCCAAACATGACTTCTTCCCCCAAGTCTACCTTGTCCTCCTTGTTTAAAAGCGATTGAATATTTTTTATTTGGAAGTTCATAGGATGCGGGTTTCCGAGGTTTTTACAAATCTTTATATAGATCAATTTATTTCGATCTGTTTACTTAACAATTGTCGTCAGCGCAAAGGCTACCAAGTACTTGCGCTAGCCATGAACAAGAATGTGGAGAATTTGATGGTGAATTGAAGTGTTAGTGACCCGATGTATCAAATTAATAATTGTGATTCATTAAAAATAAAAAGGTTACAAACCAGATTTATGACTATTTAAGCTAAATTTCAGGAAAATTTTGAAAAAATTGAATGTTTAATAAATTGATAGAGCTAAAAAGGTAAAGATACTTCAAAATATATCTGTCAAGCTGTGTTTATCCTTGATAATTAATGAAAAAAAACTGGTATTTTGTATTATTTTTTGATTTTCATTAGTTTTTATTAATACCGTTATTTATGGATTTTGCGGACATTCAAGTAAAGCCCTTAAAATTTTGACATTAAAAACTTTTGCAATTGAGATTTTGTATAATAGGGAGAACCATTGATCATTATGAAAAAAATCAGGCATAACTTAAGCGTAATCTGTCACGCAGTCGCACCTATCAAATGATGATCTGCTGCCTTAATCCTGATTGCCCAAATCCTCTAAATCCTAATGGGAAGAAGCATTGCGAAACATGCAGCGCTCCACTAGTGGCAATGCTGCGAAATCGCTTCCATATCATTCAAGTTCTTTCTGATGAAGGTGGATTTGGTAGAACTTATTTAGCAGAAGATGTAGATAAATTAAATGAACGGTGCGTAATCAAGCAGTTAGCACCAAGAGTCCAAGGAACTTGGGCACTGAATAAAGCAATGGAATTGTTTCAAAAAGAGGCTCAGCGACTGCAAGAATTAGGAACGCATCCGCAAATTCCTACGCTTTTAGCTTACTTTGAGCAAGATAACTACCTGTATTTAGTACAGCAGTTTATCGATGGGCAGAATTTGTTAAGTGAATTGCAACACAAGAAGAAGTATCACTGTAGTGAAATTAAAGAAATATTGCTGGATTTACTGCCCGTTTTGAACTTTATCCACGAGCAAGGAGTGATTCATCGAGATATAAAACCACAAAATATTATCCGCCGTCGAGCCTCCCTACCCTCAACAACAGTAGTTTCGGGAACAGGGGGGAATTTAGTTCTGATTGATTTTGGTTCTGCAAAGCAGTTAACGGCAAAAGTAAAGATAAAAATGGGGACTTCAATTGGTTCACAAGGCTATTCCCCTATTGAACAGATAAGAGATGGTTCGGCTTATCCAGCAAGTGATTTGTTCAGTCTCGGGGCGACCTGCTTTCATTTGCTCACTGGAGTTTCCCCTTTTAAACTATGGGCGGAATATGGGTATAGCTGGGTACAAGATTGGCAGCAGTATCTCAAAAGCCCTATCACTGGAGAATTAGCACAGGTTCTCGATAAGCTGTTGCAAAAAGATATGCAGCATCGCTACCAATCAGCCAATGAAGTACTTGCAGACTTGAGTATCAAGCAGCAACAAACATCACAATTAAGAGCAGCAACTCCAACAAAGCACATAACAAAATTACCAGCGACTGAGTCGCCATCTGTACCAAAACGATATATCTTGTTGAGAAATTCAGTCTTGGCTGGGAGTGCGATCATCTTATTAGGTTCAGGAAAGTTTTGGTATCAGCAATTCCGTCGTCTGGAAATGAGAATATCCTCTAGTTTGAGTCAATCAAACAGTAGCGCTGCCAATCGAGATGTGATTTTTCATCAACGTCAACAGCCTCTAGGACACTTTTCCTTAGCCTCTACTGTCAAAGGATATTCCAACTCAATTTTATCTATCGCTATTAGCCCAGATGGCAAAACAATTGCCAGTAACAGCAATAACAATATCAAATTGTTAAGTTTGGTAACGGGGCAAGAAATCTCTACCCTGAGTGGGCATACCGATATAGTTAATTTCCTGAGTATTAGTTCAGATGGGGAAACCTTGGTCAGTGGTAGCGAGGATAGAACGATCAAAATTTGGAATATGGCAACGGGACAAGAAATCCGTACTTTGGAGGGGCATACTAACTCAGTTCATACCCTTGCCTTTAGTCATAATGGCAAGATAGTTGCTGATGGCAGCGACGACAACACGATTAAAGTTTGGAATTTGGCAACAGGAGAAGAAATTCGCACACTCAGGGGGCATTCTAACTGGGTTCGGTCTGTTGCATTTAGTCCCAATGACGAAATCCTTGCCAGTGGCAGTTTTGACAAAACCATCAAACTCTGGAATTTGGCAACAGGACAGCAAATTCGTACACTCGAAGGTCATTCTGGCAAAGTGGCTTCTGTTGCGTTTAGTTTCGATGGCAAAATCCTTGCCAGTGGCAGTTTTGACAAAACTATCAAACTATGGAATTTGGCAACAGGACAGCAAATTCGCACACTCGAAGGTCATTCTGGCAAAGTGACTTCTGTTGCGTTTAGTCCCGATGGTAAAATCCTTGCCAGTGTCAGTTTTGACAAAACCATCAAACTGTGGAATTTGGCAACAGGACGGCAAATTCGCAGCTTGGAGGGTCATACTGATGGGATTCAGTCTGTCGTCTTTAGTTGGGACGGAAAGACTCTTGTCAGTGGAGGTGACGATAAAACTATTAAGATTTGGCAAATGTCTTTTTAATTTTTGTGTTTTAGCTTGTCAACGCTACAAAAAATACCTATGGAGTGTGATGAATAATCCGGAATATTATCGCCTCAATTGGTAAGTAAATGTATTCCCAAACAAGTAAGATGCTCTCTATTTGTTTTGAATAGCAATGTGAGAGCAGCACAACTGTAGAATTGGCAGGCGTTATGTAAAGATGACTGACTCAAAAATTAAAGTGTTGACGGGTGTAGCGATCGCACTTTTGGGAGTTGGGGGAGTTTGGTATTGGCAATCTTCCCCTGCTGCCACTAGTGTCTTTTCTGACAACAGTCAACCTCAAACAACACCCTTGGGAAATTTATCTGCAGCCTACACCCTTGCAGGGCACTCCGACTCTATTTTGGCTGTTGCCATTAGCCCCGATGGACACACTCTTGCCAGTGTTAGTGGAGACAAGACAATCAAACTGTGGAATCTCGATACAGGAAAAGAAATCCGAACTTTAATAGGGCATTCTCAGTGGATTAATTCAGTAGCTTTTAGTCCAGATGGCAAGACCCTTGTCAGTGGTAGTGCTGACAAGACAATCAAACTGTGGAATCTCGATACAGGAAAAGAAATCCGGACTCTGGCAGGACATCTAGCTTCAGTGCAGTCTGTTGCCATCAGTGCCGATGGTTCAACCCTTGCTAGTGGCAGTTGGGACCAGACTATTAAATTGTGGAAGTTGGGTACAGGCGAGAACATCCGCACCCTCAAAGGTGCTTGCGACGTCGTTAACACCGTTGCGTTTAGTCCAAATGGCAAGATTCTTGCTAGTGGTAACTATTTTGACAACAGCATTAATTTGTGGGACATAGCAACAGGAAAGGAAACTTATACCCTTAAAGGGCATTCCCAGGCTGTTTCCTCCCTTGCTTTCAGCCCTGATGGTGTCACTTTAGTCAGTGGCAGTTGGGACCAAACCATGAAATCATGGAATCTTACTAAGCAAAGAGAAATCTCTACCTTTACAGGGCACACTAACAAGGTTTTATCTGTCGCTGTCAGCCCTGATGGCAAAACCCTTGCCAGTAGTAGTTGGGACAAAACTATCAAACTTTGGAATTTGGCTACTGGACAGCAAATAGGTACCTTAAAGGGGCATACTAGCAGGGTTTGGTCTGTGGCGTTTAGTCCAGATGGTAAAACCCTTGCTAGTGGCAGTTTTGACAAGACTATTAAGATTTGGCACGTTGCTGCGAAATGATGAATGATGAATAACGAATCATGACTTGCATCATTCATTATTCAAGATTCATAATTCTTCTTAAAAGAGTGTCAATCGGTATGTGCCGCGTTCCTGCGCATTCGCTGAAATGACCACTATGTAGTAAGTGTCATCTTCCGGCAGCCTAGCACGGTCAATGAGAGCACTGTACTTCCCGTCTTTGTCACTATCCGAGGCTACGATTTGCCCTTTAGAATTTAGCAAGACTATATACGGAGAAAACTGCTCAAAAATACTATCCACACGGATACTAACAAGCTGGTTTTTCTTACCCTGAAACTTGGAAACATTGTAAGGGCTTCTGTTTTGTTTCAGGGTCAAGCCCTCTGGTGTCAGTTCGCTAGATTGATCTAAACTGTAGCTGGCTCTATCATTCCTCAGAGCTATGCTATAACGACCTTTTTGTGCTGGGTTTTGGCTTGTGACTGCAATTTTGTAAGTACCCTTCGCGGGCAATCGTACAAATATAAATGCATCCTTCACTCCTCGATTATCTACTCCTCCACCAGTACCTCGTTTTAAGAGAACTTGATTATTCGGGTCAAGCAGAAGCAAGTAGGGGTCTAGACTCAAATTGTTTGAGCGACGTTGATCCGCACTGCCCGTGAGTCTAATTTGAATCAATTGGTTTTCTCTGCCCTCAAACTGGTAAAAATGAAAATATCTGCCTTGCGACTGATAGTCACCCGGAGCCAGAACACCGAAGGCGATATCTACAAAATTAATCTCCTTAAAAGTAGGTGTTATGGAAGTAGCAAGTGGCGAACCTACATTACCTGGCTGGCGGTTTCTTTGGCGTGAAGGAGTAGAACGACCACCTGAAGGGTTAGGCGCTGAGGTAGTAGTACCTGTCGCTGTGGGTGTGGAAGGATAACCAGTAGTGGAAGGCTTAGGTACTGGGATGGTAGTCCCTGTTGCTGTGGGTGTGGAAGTCGTGCCAGTGGCGGTTGGTTTCGGTGTTGGGGTGGTATTACGCGTTGCTGTGGGTGCAGAAGTCGTGCCAGTGACGGTTGGTTTCGGTGTTGGGGTGGTATTACCAGTTGCTGTGGGTGCAGAAGTCCT
>NZ_CAWUDP010000076.1:0-48277 GCF_963920835.1 Scytonema sp. PCC 10023 | reverse complement strand
CCCACGTAGCAACAACAGTCTAGAATCCACGTTTTTCAAAGCGTGGAGAGTTCAAAAGCAATACCCAACCATTCGTATTCTTTCTTGAACGCACCCCAACTAACCTTGCGGTATAGTTGGGGATTCATTCGCTACGCAGCCACAAGACTACGTAACGTCCCCAGAGTTACTGGCGTCCTCAGTGTGTCGTTGCAACTTTTGCCATCGAACACTCTAGAAAAATGATCATCACCCATAATTACTGCATACCAATAACGAGCAGCGATATTATATGAAGCGTTTAGATCGGAATGATATCTTTTCCCGGTTTTGAAGCGACACAGGGAATAATTTGTTTTATCCCTCCTCAGTTTCCCGCTACCGTCAAACGCATATGCACTCGTATATTTTGGGTTGATGAATACAATCTTTCCTCCTAATTCCATCCATCTATTTGCCACTAGCTCAACAATTTTCCGATGACACCAGAGATGGAATTTCTGCTTCTGTAAAGTTCCCTTTCTACCCGCCTTAGCCTTCCATCCTTCCAGATTCTCAAACACAATAAATAATACTTGCGCGGTCTTAGCGAACTCAACAATACCTCTTGCTACTGTTTTGGATATCTGAAGATTGATATTGGCAGATTTACGATAGAGTCCTTTGCAAAAACCTTTTGATAGATCCGACTTTGTAATATTTCTCGTTTGTTTAGATTTGTGAGCTATCATCATCCGTCGTTTGTTTCTTCGGTCTATGTCTCTAGCAGGATTGATAAACTTTCGTGCTTTTACAGTACCGTCCTTACCAACAATAGATGCTGTTGCAGCGTTGTTGATACCCATGTCAACACTGCAAACAAAGTCAGAGTCTTCTATATTACCTGGATGCACCTCTAGGCACATAGAAAGTTGACAAGTGCGTTTATTAACCACCAGTGCAGGTGATTTTATTTTATTCCCCTCGACTAAATGACGATTTAAGCCATGTTTCTTAACTGGAATGCAATTAATCCATACCCAATCAGTGCCGTTCCAGACCTTAATATCAACTAACTGATAGTTGTTGTGATACTTGACGTGTTGACCTTTGTACAATGCTGGATAGCTATTGCAGCAGGCTGTAAGACTAGGTGGTCTTGCTTGCCGATGATTTCTGTCTCCAGACTGCCACTGTCGATATCTAGTTTGAAAGCTAGATACAATTCCAAGAGCATCGGCAATGGCTGCCCGTCTCAGGTAGCTGGGAAACTTGCGAAATGATGGATATTTATTAATTGCATTTTGAAAATATTTATGCTTAGGACTAGGATTGTCTGCGGTTTGATGAATCATCTTCTCTACCGCGTTAATCCGTTCCTTGGATGCCAAGTCAGCAAGGTTCACCCATTGAGAATTGACGATGATAACCAAAGGATTTAAGAATTTACGATATTCCTCAATAGTTAAAATCATATTCTTTTTTTGTTCGGGAGTCGCTTTTAGATCCCAAACATCAGTGCGGATAAGTTCTTGAGGTTTATTTTTAGCTCTTTTTTTGGTTTTCTTTTTAGTTTGTCGTTTACTCATTGGGTTAGCCTCGACCTTGACTCACCTTAATATAGCTTGCTACTATACAGCTTTCAATACAGTTATAAATATAGTTATTAAAATAGTTGACAATGGTTGCAACGGGGAAACAAAGACTCAAAACACGCTCTAACAGCGCTTTCCGCCTTATTTATCATTTGGTGCTGGTCACAAAGTTCCGAAGAAAATCTTTAACAGGTGAGATGCTCGCTCATATTGCACGAAGTCATCAAGGAGTTATTGAGTAAGTGGGAATGCCATTTGGTTGAATTTGGGGGAGAAGCCGATCATGTACATATGTTGTTCGAGACACACCAAGCGTGTTGATCTCTCGAAATTAGTAAACAATGTAAAAACTATAAGCTCTCGTCGTTTACGCTCAGAGTACGCCGAACATTTATCACAGTTTTATTGGGGTAGTAAGCCTCAGTTTTGGTCGGGAAGTTACGCCATTATAAGTGATTTTTTATTTGTCTCTCTCCAACTAACGCAGTGACCTGAACGCCGCGCGGATCTCCTCAGAGAAGAGCTGCGGCTGTTCCCACGCCGCGAAGTGGCCGCCCTTGTCGGCCTCATGGAAGTAGATCAGGTTGCGATAGGCGCGCCGGGCCCACGTCTCTGGAGCTCGATATATCTCTTCCGGAAATACCGTGATGGCCACCGGGAGCGAGATCTCGGCGGTCTTCTGCGCGGCCGCGTTCAAGATGCTGTTGTTGTTCTCCCAGTACAGCCGAGCTGACGAGACCGCGCTGTTCGTCAGCCAGTACAGCGTGATGTCGTCCAGCACCTCGTCTTTGGTCGGGGACTTTTCGGAATCGCTGCTGCTGCTTGTCCACTGCGCGAAACCTGAATGCCCGAGCATCCACGCCGCGAGTCCGGTCGGCGAGTCCGTCAGTCCGTATCCGACCGTCTGCGGCCGCGTGCCCATCATCACGGCGTAGGCCCGTTCCTTCTTATTGAACGTGTCGAGTGAGTCGAACGCCGCACGTTCCTTCTTGGAGAGCCCTGCTGGCGCGGGACCGCCACCGGCGAGCACTGCAGCCACGTCGGGCGGAATCGTCGCCGGCAAGTTGATGTGGATGCCGAGTAATCCTGCCGGTGCCTGGCGCGCCATCGCGCTAGAGATAGGGGATCCCCAGTCCCCGCCCTGGGCGACGTAGCGGGTGTACCCGAGGCGCTTCATCAGCTCCGCCCACGCACGTCCGATGCGATCGGGGTTCCAGCCGGTGTCTTTGGGCTGCTCAGAGAAACCATAACCGGGCATCGACGGGATCACAACATCGAATGAGTCTTCAGCGCGCCCCCCGTAGGCCGTCGGGTCGGTCAGCGGGCCGATGATCTTTAGCTGTTCAAATACCGATCCGGGCCATCCGTGCGTGATGAGCAACGGCAAAGCGTTAGGATTTTTGGAGCGGACGTGGATAAAGTGAATGTCCAGGCCGTCGATGTTCGTTACGAACTGCGGTAAGCCATTCAGCTTCGCCTCGGCTTTCCGCCAGTCGTACTTAGTTCCCCAGTAACGGACGAGCTCCTTCATTGTCGCCAGTTGCACGCCCTGCGACTGGTCGGCGACAGTCTCCTTGTCAGACCAGCGGGTCGCCGCGATGCGCCTGCGGAGATCGATGATCGCCTCTTGCGGGACGTGGACGCGGAAGGGGCGCAGTGTGTTGTCTTTGGTCGCGCTCGCCTTGGCCGCGATTTGGGTTTGTGCGCCGATCTGGGCGGATTGCTGCGCAAACACGCGAGCGGACGGTGCCAGAAACACCGTTGCCACAAAGAGCGCGACGAAGAGTCGCGAGAGCAGGACGAAGGCACCTGCGGTGCGAGCTTTGGTTTTGTAATGTACTTTTTTGAGTTTGGTCATCATGTTTTCTCTTTACTGCAAATTGTCCGTTTCATAACTCAGGCTAAACACGATCAGTAACCGTCAACTTCGACGACGGCCTTGGCAAACTCCCCGGGCGCTTCCTGAGGCGGGTTGTGCCCGACGCCGCCGTTGATGACCCGGTGTGCGTATCTGCCCGAGAATTTCTTGGCGTAGGTACTGGCGTCCGGGTGCGGCGCACCGTTGGCATCACCTTCAAGAGTGATGGTAGGCACGGTGATCACGGGGGCTGCGGCGAGCCGCTTCTCAATCTCGTCATACTTCGACTCGCCTTTGGCTAGGCCGAGGCGCCAGCGGTAGTTATGGATGACGATAGCGACGTGATCCGGATTGTTAAAGGACGTGGCGCTGCGCTCAAACGTCGCGTCGTCGAAGTTCCATTTCGGCGACGCGAGCTGCCAGATGAGCTTGTTGAAATCGCGGCGGTATTTTTCATAGCCCGCGCGACCCCGATCCGTCGCGAAATAAAACTGGTACCACCATTGGAGTTCGGCTTTCGGCGGCAGCGGTGTCTTGTTCGCTTCAGGGCTGCCGATCAAATAACCACTCACGGAGACGAGCGCCTTGCAGCGTTCCGGCCAGAGTGCCGCGATAATGTTGGCTGTTCGCGCCCCCCAATCATAACCAGCGAGGATCGCCTTCTCGATCCTGAGCGCATCCATCAAAGCGATGATATCGACAGCGATCGCCGACTGCTGCCCATTCCGGAACGTCTCGCTCGAAAGAAAGCGCGTCATGCCATAGCCGCGCAGATACGGGATGATCACCCGGTACCCCGCCGACGCCAACAAAGGAGCGACATCGACATAGCTATGAATGTCGTAGGGCCATCCATGCAGGAGGATTACCGGACGACCATTTGCAGGACCCGCTTCAGCGTATCCGACATTCAAGACACCGGCATCGATCTGCTTTAGTGAGCCGAACGACGTGTTTGTCCCCGGCTTAGTCATGGCCAGAACTGCTGGTTTTGTTTTGCTCGATTGTGCGTTCGCAGAACCGAATATGCCTAGCTGTGTAGTAGCAATGGTTATGGCCGCAGTGCCCAAAAAGCGGCGGCGTTGATAGTTGATTTTTTCGGACATTGATCTTTTTCCGATTGGATTAGCTCAACTTGCTTTAGCCGACGACAAAACTCTATCAGGATATTCCAGAGAGAGTCCAGCCCAGAGAAACAGCAGATTGCCCGTCTGCACGGCTTCCACATAGTCGCCGAACGACTCAGGCGTCGCCGGGAGTTTGATGCCAAGTGCTTACAACCGCTGCTCGGCGCTGACCGACCCAGAGCTTTCGCGGGTTGCCATCTGTTGTTTCAAATCCATTTCTAATCCTGTTCACCGAGCGTTTGGGCGTAGGTTTTGCCGTACGGGTAGAAGAGTTCCTTGCGGTCTTCCTGCCACGCCGCTTTCAGTTCGGGTGTTGTGATGTCCCAGTCCGATCGGCATTTCCTGGTAACGGCGCGCAGGTCCTGGCGGAGATCTTCGAGAGTCGGCCGCCCGAAGAACCAGTAGCCCATGTAGATTTTGTAAATGACCAGACCCGGTTCGAGGACAATCGTGTAGGGGATCATGGGATTGTGGAGCGGGTCGGTGTATTCTGCGATGTCGAGGTCTTTTTGAATTTTGCGTCCCGCATCGGAGAGGAACGGCCAGTGGGCACCAACGCCGCTGCGATATTCATTGGTCTCGGTGATGTTGTCGGTGCTGATGGTGACCAGGCGGCAATAGCCGACCTCGATCTCACGGTGGAGTTGCACTAGTCCCTCAGCCTGTCGGCGATCCTTGGGGCAGTACCCGCCGCGACTGAGGACGAGAATCATCGGATGTTGTCCTTGCAGCTCAGAGAGCTTGCGGCGCTTGGTGGTGTGGTCAGGCAGTTCGTAGTCGGGGAAGACTGCTCCTGGAACAATGTCAGAACGCATTTGAGAACTCCTTAGGTTTTGTTAGGGGCAAACAGGCGTTTGCCCGTATGTAAGATTCGATGCATATCGAAAAGAATGGTTTATCCGTGCAGTTGTGAATGTGGAAGGGGCACTTCTGATGGATCAATCCGCATGCTCTGGTGACGGTGTGCCATCTTGCTCCACTCCAGCATTGGCTCCTCAAAGCTGAGTCCGCCCGCCATCAACTGCGAGTTCCACTCCTGTAATGTAGGAGGCGTCGTCCGATGCCAGAAAAGCCACAGCTTTGGCAACTTCCTCTACCGTGCCAAACCGCTTCATCGGCATCTGTTGTAGGAGACTGTTTCCGAGTTCTTGAACCGTTTCTTCCGGCAAACCCAGCTTTCCGAATAGCGGCGACTTAATTACGCCAGGACTAACCGCATTGACCCGGATGTTGCGCGGCAGTAACTCCGTTGCCAGTGTGCGTGTGAGCGATCGCAGAGCCGCTTTGGTCGCAGACACCGCTGATGTTCCGGCAATGCCTACCTCCACAAACCAGGATGTGGTGAACACAATGGCTCCACCGTCTTTCAATAGCGGCAGCGCTTTCTGAACGGTGAAGTAATTGCCTCGAAAATTGGTATTGAACAGTTCGTCCACCACCTCTTCAGTTGTACTCTCCACCGATCCCAGCTTGCCGATGCCAGCATTAGCGAAGAGTATATCAATGTGTCCATGCTTCTCGCGCACCTGTTTGAACAGTTCGTCCAGTTCAGCAGACTTGGTCACATCCGCTGAGACTACGAGCGCATCTGAGCCTAGCACCTTCGCCGCTTGAGAAAGCGTGTCGGGAGTCCTGCCGGTCACCACGACCTTAGCTCCTTCGCGGATAAACTCCTGAGCAGTTGCGAGACCAATGCCGCTGGTACCGCCAGTGATCAGGGCTGTTTTACCTTCCAGTTTCATGACAATCTCCTTTAGAAATACTAGAAATACTGTGTGAACGTTGCAGGTCAAGTTATGGTCGAAGCCGTCTGATGTATTGGTTTTGGGTGTTGACGGGTGTGTGAATATCCTGTTACCGTCCGGGCTTCCGCACCCTTATCTCCTGAAGCACCCACCCGTTGCCGTCTGGATCGCTGAACGAGGCGTAAGAGGCATAGTCGCGCCGTTCCGGATCGGGACCCGCTACCCTTCCTTCAGTTCCGGCGTGGGGGAAGATGCCGCCGATGTCGTGGAACACCTCACTCACCTCGACCCCGCGATCGATCAGTTCGGCACGGGCGGCGGAGATGTCGTAAACGATGAGGTACAGACCCTGAACTGAACCCGGCGCGGCTGACGAAATTCCTTTACCAAAGATGATTGAGGCTGCTGATCCAGGAGGGGTGAACTGCACCACTCGGAAGTCCTCACCAGTGACGAAGTCGGCATCCAGTCGCCACCCCAACGTTTTATAGAAGTCTTTGGAGCGATCGACATCGGCAACGGGCAATACCACCACTTCGAGTTTCAGGGTTTGACTGGTTACTTGATTGCTAATCATCTTGTTCTCCTTTAGATTCGTGAGCTTGCTGCCCACCTCGATTAACTTCATTATTCTGCGATCACCCCGTCCACACCACTCAAGTTCTGTGAGTTAAAACGCGACTTAATAGCTAGGCGCAATTAAACTTGATATACTCCAGCAAAAAAGAGTTCGTAGTCGGGGAAGATAGCCCCTGGAATAATGTCAGAACGCATATTACATCCTCCTTAATATTTTCATGCACGTTGCCGGGCATTCTAGAGATCGATTACCGTGTCTTTCTGCGGGCGCGAGCAGCAAATCAATAGGTTCCCGACCGCCGGAGCATCGAGCGGCTCGGGATCATACTTCAGCGAGCCGCAAATCAGCCCACACTCGCAGGTGTGGCAAACTCCACTGCGGCAGGACCAGCGCACCGGGACATAGCAGGCTTCGGCGAGTTCCAATAGGTTCTGGAACCTGGAGTTCCAGGAAACCGTGAGCCCGACGCGTGCAAATGAAATTCTTGGACCCTCGCCGGCGAGATCAGCCGCCAGCTCGGTGGCCGGCGGCCGCGTAGCCTCCGTCCCACCAGCCCGTGACGAGCGCCGCGTACTCGTCGGCGGCGTCCTCCCACGTGAAGTGCCCCGCGTCGAGGACGGCGAGTTTGCTCGCGGGCAGCCGTTCGAGGAGAAACTCCGCGTTGACCAGGGGCACGACGTGGTCCCGTCGGCCGGCAACGATCAGCACTGGCGTCCGGATCGTCGGTAGCAGGCCAGCGAGGTCGGGGAGCTGCGTCGGATACGCGCGCACGTAGCGCATCGACTCGGCTAACCGCTCGCCCTCGTAGGACGACAGGTAGTCCTCGCGTGCGGCGTCGGTCGGCGTGTATCGCTCGAGCTTCTTGATCGCCGCGGTGACGATCTGTCGCCCGTCGACATGGCGATACGGCTCGAGGTCGGGGGCCTCGACCCACTCCTTCAGCAACCCGCCCAGCTGCAGCGGAACTGCCGCGCCCCCGCTCCCGACCACGAGGCTGCGCAGCCGCCCCGGGCGAAGGGCCGCGGCGAAGAGCGCGGCACTGGTGCCAATGTCGGGGCCGACGACGTGCGGCTGCTCCAGCCCGAACGCGTCGGCAAGGCGCACAACGAACTCGCCCATCGCGCGCGAGGACATGAGCGCGTCGCGGCGCTCGGAGTGTCCGAAGCCCGGGAGGTCGACCGCCACGAGGTGCGCGTGCTCGGCGAGCCGCGACCACGCCGGCTCGAACGCGTACAGGCTCTCCGGCCACGGGCTGAGGAGGAGGGCATGCGCACCTCGCCCCGGGTCCTCACTCTCGGCGTAGCGGATGGATAGCCCGTCAACGGTACGGAATTGCGGCTGGATAGACGTGTGCAACGAGACGGTCATGGGTTCATTCCTCCCGATCACACCGCCATCAGATGCCTGCCCGCTGTTTTCTTGCGTAACTTCTGATTGAGTCATGGTGTCCTCCTTTTAAGTAGTTTTGGATTTTTTTGGTTTGTGCGTGGCCGAGCCAACTAGCGTAGCGATCGAAACGCGGCACGGATCTCCTCAGAGAAGAGCTGCGGCTGTTCCCACGCCGCGAAGTGTCCGCCTTTGTCCACTCGGTGATATACGAGCGACCTGCCCTTCAAGCCGTGGCTTCACTCCGCGTGAATTCAGCGGCATGCAATTTCACGAAGTCGTACATGCTCGTCGGGGTCTTGCCGGTGAGCTTAAACAAGTCATCTGTCATGCGGTCATACCGCCCCTGCGCGTGAAGTTCGGCCATCACCGCCACGTGGTTGACGAGGTGCGTCGGCACCCCAAACTTACGAAGCGTATTAACCCAGCCGGAGAGCGGCACATTACGATAGCGGATCGTTCGACCGAGTGCCTCGGAAAACGCGCGCGCATAGTGATCCAGATCGGCCGACTCAAATCCGGTCAGATTGTAAACATGACCAATGTGCGAGGCAGGGTCGTCGAGGATGACGGAAACAGCGTGCGCCACATCAACAGCCGAAATCGGCGAGGTCTTGCCGTTACCTAGCGGCAGCGCCAGTTCGTCGCTATCCCGGACGCCAGCAGCGGCGAGACGCAGGAAGAAGCTCTCGAGGAAGACCGTCGGCCGCACCGTCACGACCGGTAGCCCCGACCACGCCAATGCCTCTTCCGCAAGCCAGTGCAGCTTGTGCTGCGGGCTCGGGGTGGTCTCGGTGATGCTCATCTGCGTCACCGTCATCTGCGACATGTTCACGAAGGCCTCGACCCCGTGGTGGCGCGCCACAGCAGCGACGTTAACCGTGGCTTCGAGATAAGCCGCCGAGACCGACATTCCGAAATAGATGCGCGCAACACCTTCGATCGCGCGGTGCATCGAGGCAAGATCGGTCAAGTCGCCCAGCACGACCTCGGCACCGAGGTGGCGCAGACCTTCAGAGCGTTCATCCTCCCGCCGGACCAAGGCGCGCACCTTATGCCCCTTGGCGAGCAGCATTGCGGTGAGGTGGCGGCCGATAGCACCGATATCGCCGGCCGCTCCGGTTACGAGAATTGGGCTGTCATGTGTGGATTTCGTCGTCATATCATTTACCTTTTAATTGCATTTACATAGAGTGGGAGGCGTTCGGAGTTTCGGGGGTACCAGCGACGAGAACAACGTCTCGCCCCTCGCTGTTTGGTGCGGCAGTTGCTTGCATGATGGTCCTCTCCTCACCGACTGCCGCGCGCATGACCTCGGCCTTCGAGTGTGCAGTGCGCTCATGGACGTGTGCTTTTGGCTTGATTCGAAAGTGTTGAGATCAGTCGTCAACCGACAGCTGAAGCGATCAATGCTTCGACTTTCGAATCAAGATCTTGAGCAACTTTCAGGGCTTCGGCGTTTCCGTATGGGGCAAGAAAGCTCGACATCCGGTCGTAGGAAAGGTGAACGCCGTCCGGACGCTCGTCAACGAGAATGGTTACCGGTGCGTAAGATGCCGCGTCCGGCACATGCTGCACCATCCGCCTCATCACGAGCGGATTGCCGATGATTAGACGCACAATTCCCGCCTTTCCCGATGTTTCCCCTTTGTGTAAGAATTCGCTATGGTTGAAGCGCGTAAACTCCATGAATCCTGATTGCCCGATCACTGAGTGAATCACTTTTTCCAGTTCCGAAGCTGTCCTAGCTTCGCTCACACGCTTGTGGAATTCATCTATATCAGGATGGCCCACAGCTGCGTTCAACGCCGCAAGCACATCTTGGAAAGGCTTGCGAGAAGTTAGGCTAAACCGTTCTACTTGGATTTGTGTCGTCGTCATCATTCATCCATCTCCACTTCGTCTATTGGCTGATAGTAAGAACCGTGTTTCATCACCTTCCTTTGTTCGTTGCGCTCGCTCGACGCCAAACTCAATAACAGCAAACACCTCATTTGACGCAGCCGATCATTCGTTACGGTCAGGTTCCGCTACTCGTACCGAATTTCACTGATCTTGTCGCTCGTTGCGAAGGCGTATCTGTTTGCGTTATCAACCGAACGTGAACGCAAACGCCTCCACCCCGGAATCCAGAAACTCGATCTCAAACTGTCGATCACTGATGGGCTGCGGCTGTCGGACCAGTTGGTACAACCGCTGTTCGGTAACTGTGCCTTCGCCTCGCACATCGACGTCAAATCCGCGAGCCGCGACTGCTGGCTGCCCGTCTACGAGCACGCGAAACCGTACGGATGTTCCTCGCTCGGCCGGCCCCATGACGAGATGAAGGTCGCGTGCGTGGAAGCGGTACGCGATCCGCCCACCGGACTTGTTCAGTACAATGGCTTCCCTTCCGATTGTCCAATCGCCCGAAAGTGCCCATTGATTACGGTTCAATTGCGCGGGGGCGGTATATAAACGACGCTTGTTTAACACTGCGCCACCGGGAGACGCAAAATTCTCCGTTCTTTCGTAGCCGAGGTAGTTTTCAGGCGATTTGAGGCTGCCCCAATCGGCGGCAGCCTCAAAACCGCGAGCATCGACTTCGACCATTTCCTGACCGACACGGTCCGTCCCAGACTCAGACAGTAGTTGTTGAATTACCCGTTCCGATCGCTCGTACTCGCCTTCGCCGAATTGATGATGACGAATACGTCCTTGCGTGTCTACAAAATAAAGGGCTGGCCAATAACGGTTTCCGAAAGCACGCCACACCGCATAATCGTTGTCCACGGCGATCGGATAGTCAATTTTCATTTCTGTTGAGGCTCGGCGGACATTATCGATATTCTTCTCGAATTCAAACTCCGGCGTATGTATACCAATTACTACTAGTCCCTGATCCTTATACTTCTCGCCCCACGCGCGAACATAAGGGAGTTGGCGCAGCCAATTGATGCAGGTATAAGTCCAGAAGTTGATCAGCACGACTTTTCCACGCAGTTCGTCAACTGTTAATGGCTGTGAATTGAGCCACGCGATCGCGCCGACAAGAGAAGGCAGTTTGCCTTCAATAGGTAACTCAGCCGTTGCCGACGTAGCATACTGTTTGGTGCAGGCGAGCATGCCGATCTGAGTGGCAGCAATGGTTTTAATCATGGTTGTTAGAAAGTAGCGGCGATTATGATTGATTTCTTCGAACACGTGCCGACCTCCCTGTAGTTGCGTTCAGATAGGTACGGTGGAATTAGAGGACCTCGACGGTCCTCTCCTCGCCAGTAGCTGCACGCATGTCCTCAACCGTTGGGTGTGCGGTGCGCTCATGGACGGGCGACGCGGGCGTCCGATCGATCAGCAAGCTGAGCAGTTCGGGGCGACTGTAATGACCGCGCGCGTCCATGAGCCGCTTGCGGGCGTCGATCTGGGCAAAGTCAAGCTCGGCAATCACTTCGCCTTCGCCCGCTTTGAGCGGCTCACCGATGATCCGGCCGTCGGGACTCACGATGGCCGTGAAGCAGCCACCCGAAATCGGCCCGATCGCGCAACCCGTGTCCTTCATGATCTGAGCCTGCTGATCGGCATCCAGCCACGCGGTCGCACAGACGACAAAGCAGGCGGATTCAAGGGCGTGCTGACGGACGTTAATTTCCGCTTGCTCCGCGAACAGGGGTCCGGCGAACGATCCGGGATACATCGCCGAGTGGATCTGCTCGCCATCGGCGATCATCGCGTACCGTGCCAAAGGATTGTTATGCTCCCAGCAGGCAAGTTGTCCAATGCGCCCAACGGCACTATCGATGGCGCGCAGACCCGATCCGTCACCCTGACCCCAGAGTATCCGCTCGTTGTAAGTCGGCGTAAGCTTGCGGCGGCGCTGGATCAGCGTACCGTCTGCGTCGAAGAGAAGCTGTGTATTGTAGATCGAGCCGCCGTCGCGCTCATTGACGCCGATCGAAACGACCATATTTGCTTCCTTCGCGGCTTCACCGATCGCCCGAGTTTCAGCAGACGGCACCGTGACCGACTCTTCAAGCAACCGCAGATGTTCCTTTGCCAACGCGAACGGGGCTAGCACATAGGAGAAGTAGGGGTAATAGGGAATGATGGTCTCGGGGAAAGTGGCGAACTGAACGCCTTGTTGGCCCAGCTCACGAATCTTCTTAACGACCTTCTCAACGGTACCCTGTCGGCTGTACAGCACGGGGCTAATTTGCACGGCGGCAGCTTTAATAATCTTGCTCATGGTGTTTTCCTTCCAAAAGGATGTCATTTTCTTTGTTACAAATAACCTTATCCGTCTCAACGGCTTCCGTTCCGAAATTGAGTAACGAACGGCTGGCTGGTCACGATGGGGGATTGGCGGTCCCACGGACGAAGTCATTGCCCAAGCTGTCATTTGGACGACCGCAGGGACTTGAAGGCCGCCCGCAGTTCCTGAGCAAAAATCGTTGGCTGCTCCCAGGCTGCGAAGTGGCCACCTTTGTCGAGCTGGTTGTAATAAATGAGATTGGGATAGGCCCGCTCGGTCCAGCTTCGCGGGGCCTCATATTGCTCGCCGGGGAAGACGCTCACCGCTACTGGAATGGAGACGCCCTTGGTGTTGAAAAAGCCGCCTTTGTATTCCCAATAGAGACGGGACGCAGATACCCCCGTGTTCGTCAGCCAGTAGAGCGTGATGTTGTCGAGGATCTCGTCCCGCGTCAGTTCGCCCGTAGCGCTGGTCGTCCGGTTTAGAGCCGAGGCGACTGCCGCCGCTGGCTGACCGCCAGCGTCATTATGGTCTAGAAGCCAAGCGGCTAGTCCGACGGGTGAATCCGCAATTCCGTACAAGGTTTGCGGGCGCGACGCCATTATCCTGGCGTAGTCGACTTGCTTGAACGTTCTGACCAGCTGCTCATAGGCGCGCTGTTCGTCAGCTGAGAGACCAGAGGGCGCTGGGCTGCCTGCTTGGAGCGCCCTGTCGACATCCTCTGGAACGGTGGCAGGCATGTTGGTGTGGATGGCGAGCAATCCCGCCGGTGCCTGCAAACCCATCTGGTCGACGACGAACGCACCCCAGTCGCCGCCCTGGGCGACATAGCGGGTGTAGCCCAAACGCTTCATCAACACGTCCCAGGCACGTGCCATGCGCTCGACGCCCCAGCCGGTGCTCGTCGGCTTGCCGGAGAAGCCGTAGCCCGGCATTGAGGGAATCACGACATGGAAAGCGTCCGATGCGCTTCCGCCATGTGCTGTGGGATTGATCAGTGGATCGATGATCTTTAGCTGCTCGATGATCGAGCCGGGCCATCCGTGCGTGACGATGAGCGGTAACGCGTTTTCGTGCTTGGAGCGAACATGAATGAAATGAATGTCTAGCCCATCGATAGTGGTGACGAATTGCGGTAGGGCGTTCAGTTTCGCTTCGACCTTGCGCCAATCGTAGTCTGTCGCCCAGTAGCGTGCGAGTTTCTGCATCGTCGCAAGCTGCAAGCCCTGCGACTGGTCGGTGACAGTCTCCTTTTCGGGCCATTGCGTTGCTGTGATGCGGCGACGGAGGTCAACGAGTGCTTCTTCCGACATGTTGATGTGGAAGGGGCGGATTGCGGTTGGGTCGGTGGGCTGCATGTTTCCGGGTTGAGTCGTGGCAGTCTCCATTCGTTTTGTTGGGCTCGATTGTGCGTTGGCAGAACCGAATCGACCGAGCTGTGTAGCAGCAATGGCCATGGCGGCAATGCCCAAAAAGCGACGGCGTTGATGGTTGATTTTGTCGGACATTGATCTTTCTCCAATTGGATTTAACTGAGGTTACGTATTGTCTGTCCGCATTACTCAGCTGTGATAGTGGGGCGAGTTGTGGGTTTGAGTTCCGTAGCTCGCCCCATCGCTCAAGTCAGCGAGGAAAAGGCGGTCGGTGCCAGCAACGTGTTACTGATGTGCTGCACGAGTGGACTGTCCTTCTCAGTCTCGGTGTAGATTGCAATCCACTCGGGGGTAGTGAGGAATGTGCTCCAACGCTCCTCACGCTCAGCCATGCTGTCCCAGGCAAGCAGGTAGGTGAACTGGTTACTCTCGCCGTGAAGCGTCGTCCAAAACCCGGCCTGGTGGATGCCATTGTGACCGCATCATCTGGAAAGAACAGGAAAAACCTCTTCCATGTAACGGTCAGCAGCAGCGGCAGCTTCTTCTGGGCTGCTGCCATTCTGACGTGCACTCAGATAAGGCGCGTACCAGTTCCACCAGTCGTGCTCGGCGTGCGTCTTCTCGTAGGGGTCGTGGTGCTCTGCCGTCTCACGGAGAAGGTTTGCAAGGGTTGGAACGTCTAGGTCTCCTGCTCGCGTCGAGTCCCACAGACGACCAGGAAGCCGCCTTGTGATTTCCTGGAGCAGCCAGACGTTCCCGTCCGGATCCTCGAACGAGGCAAATGAGAAGTAGGAACGACCTTGTGGGTCGCGCCCGGGAATGCGTGGGTTCTCCACAGCGTTGTTGAAAGGTCCGCCAGCGTAGTGGAAGACCTCGCTCACGTTGACACCACGGGCGATCAAGTCTTCGCGGGCGGCGTCGAGGTCATCCACAGCGAGGACCAGGCTGTGCGCCGAGCTAGAATTATTTGGGGTGACTCCCTTGCCGAAGAGGATCGAGGTTTCCGAGTTGGGCGGTGTCATGTGCACGCCGCGGAAGTCGCCCTCTACCACGTCGATGTCGAACCGCCAGCCGAGATTTTCGTAGAATGCCTTCGCGCGGTCAACGTCGGAAACGCTGAACACTACGACTTCGAGTTTCATGTTTGGACTGTTTACGTGATTGCTACTCATCTTGTTCTCCTTTTGGTTGGTAAGTTTGATGTTCAGATTCGTTACTTTTCATTCTTCTGCGATCGCTCAATTTAGACCACTCAAGTTAGTTGAGTTAAAACGCCATTTAATAGTCAGGAGCAATTAAACCTGGTATACTTCTGGCAAAGATGGAATTATTTGCCTGTGGCTCTGTGTTGCTAAACCTCCGTCAGGCTTCCATTGAAGAAACGCCCGGTATTTTGAGGAAAGGTTCACACTGTCCTTTGCCCAATCGGCTGATTTATGGATTCCAATCTATCAAAATCTACACGTGGAGCAACCACGTCTAAGCGAGTGCGAGGAGTCATCCTGTCGCCGTCCGGGCATGGAGGTCCCGTTAGTGCGCTTTCGCGCCGTCGTGGTCAGGCACGGTGAATGTCAGCATCACCACCTGTCCGGGGAAGACATTGTGGTTAGGGTCAACCAACTCGATCTTCACCTTGTGCTGACCGGGCGGCAGCCCAGCTATGTCGACTGTGTTGTTGTCACTCGCATCCGCCCACCACCAGGGCAGGTCGTCGACGGTTATGTGCAGATGCCCGACACGTGGAGATACCTGGAGGGCGCCCGCCCCGAACACGGGTACGATGCGCAAGTTCTTCACTCGGTACTGGGCCCAGAAGACGCCTTGGGCTAGCCCCTCGGGAAGCGGGGGATCCACGATCAGCTTGGGTGCGGGCTCGTTCTTGATCGCGACGTACGGTGAAGCGCCGCGGATATCCCTCGCCCTCGCCTCGGCCACGACCTGGGTTTGTGCGCCGATCTGGGCGGATTGCTGTGCAAGCACGCGAGCGGACGGTACCAGAAATATCGTTACCACAAAGAGCCCGACGAGGAGTCGCGAGAGCAGGACGAAGGCACCTGAGGTGCGGGCTTTGGTTTTGTAATGTACTTTTTTCAGTTTAGTCATGGTGTTTTTTCCTTGCTGCAAATTGTCCGTTTCACGACTCAGGCTAAACACGATCAGTAACCGTCAACTTCGACGACGGCATTGGCAAACTCCCCGGGCGCTTCCTGAGGCGGGTTGTGCTCGACGCCGCCGTTGATGACCGGGTGTGAGTATCTGCCCGAGAATTTCCTTGCGTAGGTACTGCTGTCAGGGTGTGGCGCGCCGTTGCCATCACCCTCATCCGCATTGTTGAAGGACGTGGCGCTGCGATCGAACGTCGCATCATCGAAGTGCCATTTCGGCGAAGCGAGTCGCCAGATGAGCTTGTTGAAATCGTGCCGATATTTTTCGTAGCCCAGCTTGCCGCGTTCCGTCGCGAAATAAAACTGGTACTACCATTCGAGTTCGCGAAGCGGCGGCAGTGGTGTCTTGTTGGCTTCAGGGTTGGGTGAAACCATGACAAAACAGGACTTCCTTATAAAAAACTTACGAGTCAGACTAGTAAATATTGCCCCAGGGAAGGCGGTTTATTGACAATAATCGATAGTTAGAAACTAGGGAACCCGCCTTCCCTGGGAAGGAAGTCCTGTTTTGTCTAGGAAAAATGAAGCGGCTACTGTAGAAGATGAGTTGCTTTAGCGCTGATTGGAGAAATCGTTTGTAGCATCTTGAGGTTCTGCCTAGATTGCGTTTACAAAACTGATGCTGAATTCACTGTGGTTACGTATTGTCTGTCCGCATTACTCAGCTGTGACGGTGGAGAGGAGTGTGCATGCTGGATGCTACGGGTTCGAGTTCCATCGCTCGCCTCATCGCTCACCTCACGCCCGGAAAAGGCGGTCGGTGCCAGCAACGTGTTACTGATGTTCTGCACGAGTGGACCGTCCTTCTCGGTTTCGGTGCTAATCGCGATCCACTCGGGGTCAGCGAGGAATGCACCCCAGCGCTCCTCGCGCTCCGCCATGCTGTCCCAGGCAAGCATGTAAGTGAGCCGCTGATTGCTCTCGCCGATTAGCGTTGTCCAGAATCCAGCCTGGCGGATGCCATGCTTTTCCCAAATCCGTAACGTGTGGTTCTGGAAGCGCGCGAGCAGCGCTCTTCGTCGTCCGGGCATGGAGTGATAAATGCGCAATTCGTAGATCATGCGTTTTTCGAGTTGGGTCATGGTATGTGCTCGTTTGTCAGCAAGTTGTACGATCGCGCAATCTTGCTTGGGAGCGTCAGAGCCATTTTTCTGATTGCAACGCGGTGTCAGTGCCCCGCACTCTGGCCGCCATCGACGTGAAGAATTTCGCCCGTTACAAAGTTGGCTGACTCGAGGTAGAGAACCGCATCGACGACGTCTTCGATCTCGCCCATATGACCGACCGGGTGCAGAGCATCGAGCTGTGCATGGGTCTCGACGGGATGCATTGGCGTCTTGATGGTACCCAGCGCGACCGCGTTCACCCGGATACCACGCTTGGCATACTCGATCGCCAGCGATCTGGTCGCGCTATTCAGTCCGCCCTTCGTCAGCGACGCGAGTACGGATGGTAGGCCGGCGATCGGGTTGTCAACCAGGCTCGTCGAGATCTGCACGATATGGCCGCTGCCCTGCTTCTCCATCTCGGCGATGGCGAGTTGCGTCATGTGAAAGAAGCCAGCGACGTTGGTGCCCAGGTACACCGCGTAGTCAGCCTCGGTGTATTCGGTAAATGGCTTGGCGATGAAGATGCCCGCGTTGTTGATGAGCGTGTCGATGCGCCCGAAGCGGGACACACCTTCGGAAATAGCACGCTCGGCGGTTTTTCGATCGGCGATGTCACCGGGCACCGCCAGGATTGCATCATCGTCCGACGGCTCGATCGAGCGCGAGGTCGCGACCACCCGATAGTTGCGATCGCGGTACGCCTTGACAAGGGCTGCGCCGATGCCCTGCGACGCGCCGGTAATAACAGCAACTTTCTGTTCAGTGCTCATAGTAAAACTCCTTTATGGTTTTGAGGGGTTGGTGGAACGAGGGCCGAATATATTGAACGGCACAGTGCAATTGCAGTCTGTTTTCAGTCATAGAACTTACGCATTGACAAAAATTTAATTATATGGTAATAGCCATAGTGCGTAAGACATAAATTACCTCAACTTATCATCGCTCAAGATTGGGCACCGTGAACGTCACCTTTTCGCTGGTAATGACTTTGTGCGTGGGATCGGCTAGTTCGAGCAACACCTTGTGTGAAGCAGGTTCCAGTCCAACCAGGATGATCGTTTGACCACTGGCATCGGCAAAATGCCACGGCGCGTCGTCAACGGTGATGTGGACATGACCGATGCGTGGCGTACTTGGAGAGCACCTTCGCCGAACACTGGCAACACGCGCAGGTTCTCCGTCCGATACTAAATGAAGACGCGAGCCTGAGCCAGTGGTTTGGGAAGCGGCGGATCAACAATCAGCTTGGGCGGTGCTTCGTTTTTGATCTCGATCAACGGGGATGGTCCGATAATATCCCTGGCGCTCTGGGCAGAGGCACTGGTAGCGAACGGGGTGTAGTCGGTCATGGTGATTAAGTCCTTAGAAGTCGTGTGTATGATGGTTCCTGCGGGGAAGAGAAGAGGGGCAAGGTTTATAGTTGCGAAGAAAACAATGCTTACCCCAACCGTTCTCAGAAAGCGTCGGCAGCTTTGTTTAATTTCTTTGGACATAGGGGGCATTCCCTAGATTGATTGACGTTGATGTCCAGTGACTTTTTATTTGTTGAAGTGTCAAATCAATGCAAATCATTCGAGGGTTAGAATTAGGGTCAGGTTATGGTCGAAGCCGTTATGCGGTGGTCATGGTCGGTACTGGTAGCGACTGGCAGCCATGCTTCGATTTCCTGTGCCATAGAAGCGGCGTTGCTCCGGTACAGGTCGATCGTGTCCTTCCCGACGGGCAAATGCAGCGGCGGACGTTCTGTATTGGCGAGTTGAATAATCACCTGGGCAAACTTTTTCGGATCACCGGGTTGGTGCCCGTGTAGCGCCGAGGCTCCGCTACGCATCGGTCCTACCGTTTCCTGGTAATCGTCGATAATGGTTTTAGCGGCAACATAGGATTCAGTGCTCAGGAAGTCGGTACTAAAAAGACCGGGAGCCACCGCTGTGACATAGATGCCGAGCGGTGCCAGTTCGACCGCTAACCCTTTCGAGAGACCTTCGACCGCAAACTTAGTGGACCCGTACAATCCCCAACCCGGAATCGCATCGTAGCCAAACAGCGACGAGATATTGATGATCCGCCCGGACTTTTGCTGGCGCAGGTACGGCAACACGGCACGAGTCACGTTGAGTAACCCAAACACGTTGGTATCATACTGTTTGCGGACTTCGGCATCCGTGGCTTCTTCGATCGCAGTAACCATGCCAAACCCGGCATTATTGACTAAGACATCAATCCGACCGAAACGGGCAATGCTTTGCTTGACAGCCTCTTGTACCTGGTCTTCCTGGGTGACATCCATCTGCACAACGTAAAGATCCGGGTGGTTGTGCAGGGTAGTGGCGAGTTGTGCGGGCTGACTGCGAACCGTCGCCACTACTTGATCACCCGCTGCCAGGGCTGCTCTGGCAATTTCTAACCCAAAGCCTCTGGAAGCTCCGGTAATGAACCATACTTTCTGCGTTTTCATCTTGTGTCCTCGTTTTAGGTGTTGTTTAGTTTGTTGGCTTTAGCTGTTTCGGTTAGTGCATGACTGCTGCACTGGTGGGGAGTATCAAAAGGAGCGAAAAACTTGTTACTTGTGCCTCCTTTTGATCGTTAATTGATTGATGTTCCGTCAACGTCCGGGAGCGCGTGTCTTCACCTCTTGGAGCACCCAACCGTTGCCGTCTGGATCACTGAACGAGGCATATGAGGCATAGTCTCGGCGTTTCGGATCGGGACCAGGTAAGCGTCCCTCGGTTCCAGCGTGGGGGAAGATCCCTCCGATGTCGTGGAACACCTCACTCACCTCGACCCCCCGCTCGACGAGTTCGGCGCGGGCGGCGGAGATGTCGTAAACTATGAGGTACAGACCCTGAACTGAACCTGGCGCAGCTAAGGTAATTCCTTTACCGAAGATGATTGAGGCTTCCGAGCCGGGAGGTGTTAGCTGCACCACTCGGAAATCCTCACTAGTGACGAAGTCGGCATCCAGCCGCCATCCCAACGTTTTATAGAAGTCCTTGGAGCGCTCGACATCGGAAACGGGCAATACCACAACTTCGAGTTTCATGTTTTGAGTGTTTACTTGATTGCTACTCATCTTGTTCTCCTTTAGGTTCGTGAGCTTGCTGCCCACCTCGATTAACTTCATTCTTGTGCGCTCGCTCAATTTAGACCACTCAAGTTATTTGAGTTAAAACGCGATTTAATTGTTCGGATTGGAAGAACGGCCAACACTAGTGAGCCACAAGCAATTAAAGCTGGTATACTTTAACCAAAATGGAATCATTTGCCTTTTATCTGTGTTGCTGAAACTCCCGTGGAAAAATCCTGTACAAAACGAACAAACCTTCTCAAAAAGCGCGGAGTTCTTGGGAAGAGTCTCAATAATGCCCTGGAAAACCCGCGATGGTGAGAACCTCGACGAAAAATCGTCGTTCTCAAACCTAAGAAATAAAAGGTTTGTTCGTTTTGTATAGAGAAATGCGTCCCCCGTCAGTCCTTGATTAAAGAAACGCCCGATATTTTAACAGTGAACAGCTACCTACGCAGTTATCAGTTAAATACGAGTGGTCGCGCGTCCCCCACCAATTGGATCTTTATGCATTGGTGGCGGTGAGCGCATCCCCCAAAGCGCCCGCCTGAGTGACTGATAACTGATAACTGATAACTGATAACTGAGAACTGATTTAAGAAAAGATTCGCTAGTTCCTTTGCACCATCGGCTGCTCTATGGATTCCAACCCATCAAAAACTAGACGAGGTCGCTCCACTTCTTTTCGAGTGCGAGGAGCGATCCTATCGCCTCAAGGGTGGCAAAAGTTTCAGACGGCAAAACAGCAGGCGGAATCCGACGAAACCTGGGGTAAGCGCTTCAGCCAGGAAGATCTCAGCGCTCGCACCGGACTCTCCCTAAATACCCTCGCTCGCATTTTCAAGCGCGAGTTGGGGGTGGATCGCCAGTCATTAGAGTATCTGTTCCGGGCGTTTGGGCTGGAATTGACGCAAACAGACCTGACATCCCCTGCCTCATCTCAAGAGACTGTGAGCAGGTGGACAAATCCCCAACAGGACTGGGATACGGCAGTCGATGCCTCAGCGTTTTATGGGCGTGAGGTAGAACTTGTGCAACTGTGGCAGTGGATTGTATCTGAACGCTGCCGCATAGTCGGGATATTGGGGATTGGCGGCATTGGCAAAAGTACGCTCGCGGTCAAAGCTGCGCTTGGGATGCAAGCAGAATTTGAGATTGTTGTATGGCGCTCCCTGGCGAATGCACCACCACTGGATGAACTCCTGTCGAGCCTGCTTACGTTTCTCATGCCGCTGTATGGGGAAGATCCCATCATTCCGACCACGCTTGATCAGCAAATTTCCAAACTGATGCAATATCTGCGGTCGCGTCGGTGTTTATTGCTGCTCGATAATGCTGAGACCATTTTGCAGCGTGAGCCAGTAGGACAATGGCTCTCGGGCTACGAAGGTTACGGACAATTGCTCAGAACCATTGGTGATACGTCTCACCAAAGTTGTTTGTTGCTCACGAGTCGAGAAAAGCCACGCGAAATAGCACTGATGGAAGGTGCACAGGTGCTGGTGCGCTCGCTGGCGTTGAGTGGACTCACACCTGCTGACGGACGCGCCATCTTTCGGCAAAAAGGAGCGTTTACAGGTTCGGAAGCGGAATGGCAGACTTTAATCGACCACTACGGTGGCAATCCTCTGGCATTAAAACTGTTGGCAGCCGCAATTCAGGATTTGTTTAACGGCAGCATTAGCGAGGTGTTGCCGTATCTGAGTCAGGGATTGGCTGTTTTTGAAGACATCCGCGATTTGCTAGACCGTCAGTTCGCTCGCCTCTCGGAAGCGGAACAGAAGACACTGTCCTGGTTTGTAATTCATCGGGAGCCAGTCTCGCTCGCAGAGATTCGAGAGAACGTGGTTGATCCTGCAGCTCAACAAAGTGTACCCAATCTCGTCAACTCACTACTTCGGCGATCGCTCATTGAAAAAACCGATGGGTTATTCTTCTTGCAACCTGTGGTGATGGAATATGTCACAGAGCGATTCGTGCAGCTTCTTTGCATCGAATTTGAGACGCAGCAGCTTAACGTTTGGCAAACGCATCCCTTAGTGCAAGTACAAGCAAAAGATTACATTCGAGAGATTCAGACGCGCTTAATTGTGCAACCTGTTATGGAGCAGCTTCTGTCTCGCTTTGGCAGTGTGGCAGCGATTGAGGCGCAAGCAAGGCACATGTTAAGGCAACAGGGGAAGAAACCAGGGTACGTTGCAGGCAACCTAATTAACTTGCTGGTGCAGCTTCAAGTGGACTTACGCAGCTCAGATTTTTCTGATCTCGTGGTGCAACAAGCCGACTTGCGGCAGGTCGATTTAGCAGGAGTCAATTTTCAGAACGCTACTTTCGCCAAATGCATCTTTTCAGAAACCTTCGGTATTGCGATGTCGATCGACCTGAGTCCAGACGGACAGATGATGGCGGTGGGCGATTCTAGTGGCAACATCTATCTCTGGAACATCAGCACAACCCAACTCTTAGCCACCTTTTCAGGGCACAAAGGCTGGGTTTGGTCGGTTGCCTTTAGTCCGGATGGCAAAACGTTAGCCAGCGGCAGTACCGATAGTTCCGTGCGTTTGTGGGATGTCCAGAGTGAGAGCTGCTTGCAGGTGCTAACAGAACATACCGGTGGCGTTCGGTCAGTGAGTTTTAGTGCCGATGGTCAGCAGTTAGCGAGCGGCAGTGAAGATAAAACTGTGCGCGTGTGGAATTTGCAAGGGCAGTGTCTCCGTATCTTGAAGGGACACACCCGGAGTGTTTATTCCGTCCACTTCGCGACCGATCAGCAAACCCTAGCCAGTAGCAGTCATGATGCAACCGTTCGGATTTGGGATGTGAGCAATGGGAACTGCTTGAGTATCTTACAAGGGCATACCAGCGGGGTTCAGTGTGTACGCTACAGCCCGGATGGGCAACTGCTCGCCAGCGGGTGCCGGGATGGGTCGATTCGATTGTGGAGCAATTATCTGTCCCAGAATCGACCATCAAAGCCTAGTATCATAAATTCCAGTGTCAAGCTGCTGCAGGGACATACCGATTGGGTGTGGAACATTGCCTTTAGCCCGGATGGTCGGCTGTTAGCCAGTGCCAGTCTCGATGGCACTCTGCGCCTTTGGAGTATTCAAGACGGGCAACCCATCTATGTACTTGAGGGTCATACTCACGATGTTTTTGGGCTTGCCATCAGTGCCGACAATCAATTGTTGGTCAGTACTGGAGAAGACCAGACGGTGCGGCTGTGGCATTTAGAGAGCGGACGAAACCTGAAAATGTTGCGTGGATACACAGGTGGGATTCACTGCCTGAGCCTCAGTTCGGATGACCAAATACTTGCCAGTAGTGGTCAGAGTGAAATGATTCAGTTGTGGCATTTGCAACCAGATGGCAATCTGCCGTCGTATCACCCCTACAAAACTTTTCCCAGCCCCTTGCGTCGGATGTCATCATTCAGCAAAGTCAGCTTTAGTCCCGACAATCAAACTCTGGCGATCAATCGACACGATGAGTCGATCGCTTTATGGAACATCCGGACCGGGCACCTCGATCGATGGTCGGCACACAACGCAGCTGTGTGGACAGTTTTGTTCAGCCCAGGGGGACAAATATTAGCAAGCTGTAGTTATGATTGCACCGTGCGACTGTGGGATGTGCAAACGCATCACTGTTTGCATGTGTTGCGCGGACACCAGAGCGGTATTGCCGCGATCGCCTTCGACAAGAGCGGTCAATGGTTGGCAAGTGGCAGTTTTGATCTCACGATTCGCTTGTGGGATGTGCAAACTGGAGCATGTTCGAGGATATTGCAGGGACATACGGGCGCAATTTTCGCACTGGCATTTGATTGCAGTGGTCACCGACTGGCAAGCGGTAGTCATGACCAAACCGTTCGATTATGGGATGTGCAAACTGGAGTATGTCTGAAGGTTTTGCAGGGGCATACAGGAGCCGTCTGGACAGTTGCCATCAGTCCCAACGGTCGATTCCTGGCAAGTGGCGGTGATGATCAAACCATTCGACTGTGGGATCTGCAAACGGGGCATTGCCTCCACATCCTGGATGAACATAGCGGTTGGGTTCGGTCAGTCATCTTTAGCTCTGACGGTCAAATCTTATTTAGTGGTAGTGACGATCGCACAATCAAGCTTTGGGACGTGCAAACAGGACGCTGTGTCAACACGTTAGTGGTCAGTCGCCTGTATGAAGGCATGAATATTCAAGGTGCAACCGGGCTGACGGTCGCTCAAAAAGCTACCCTGAAAGCATTAGGGGCAATTGACCATTGAAGCGACGCACATCCAGCTTCAGCGCCTTCGCTTGTGCTCGATTGTGTCTAGCAACTGTTGAAAGGCGTCATCACGATTGCCCAAGGGGCAGCAGCAAAGCTGATCGCCCTTTGGGCGGCTCCTTTGGAGCATCGCGCCATTTCCTCGTTCACGAGTTGGTCAACTCGTTCATTCAAAGAAATCTCTGACAATCCGCTTGTCACAAGTTGTTCAGCTTGTTCATCATCTGTCAAACAAAGCAGGCAGCAAACAGACCTCACGATACCTTAAGAGCGTTGACGGCTCCAGCATCATCACGGTTTCACGAGCCACTAGAGTCTGAATATAGCGCCACGCGGATTCAGGCGGAATATCTGTGCAATCCCATACCAGACGCAGCGGTATTACCCCTTCAGCGAGCGATCGCCACCGTGTTTCCAAGGGAAAGGCTTCGCCAACACTTTGACAGAGATTTCGATAATGCTGGTACAGAAGTTTGGCTTGCATCACACTCAAAGATGTTTCTGTATCGGTAATGAGTGGCGAAATCACTCTATCCAAACGACCAATGGGAACACTTGTAAAACAAACAACGTCACTCACCAGTTTTCCTTGCTGAATCAGGCTCTCCAGCCCTCTTTTATAACTATCGAATACTTGCTCATACATACTTGGAGAAAACACTAACGTTGCATTCACATTGATACGATTGCCAATTAGATGTTCAATCACTGGTAGCAGCAATTGAGTCGCTGGGATTCTCAATAACAAATTACTCCATCCAACTGACTGCCAAATGTCTTGCGCCGCAGCGATCGCCCGTATATGCCCAGAGGGTTTCTAAAAGAAACCCTCTCCTCGAATCTCCGATTCGAGGCAACCAAGCGGAGCTTGGTTGGGGCATAGGGCGCGCCGCAGCGATCGCTGTTTCAGGTAAAAGCAGTGCCTTGTTGCGGAAGATCAATTTGAACATAGCCATCGCGTGCCCGCGTTTGAGAATGGACTTGTTTGAGCAAATCAGCCGCCAATTGTAGATCTCGCACAATCAAATAGTCTTGACATCTCCCCTCACTGGAAGTAAGGGGATTCTAAACTGATGTTGCTACGCGGTCTGAAGACACGCTACGCAACGTTTACGATATGATTTACTCAAGCGACTGAACAAATCAATTCGTTGTGGCACTGTCAAAGATGCCCTACCCACCTCGACTAGGTTTAAACCTAGCTGTGTATTGCACCTTATCATGATGTTGGCACTACCATTACAATCTGCATTGATGATGTGTCCATCATGACTTTTATACAACCCACGCTTCACCCTTTCACCTGATGCTTTCCAACCTTCGGGTTTTTCACCGTATTTCGGTAGTGAGTCACCATCAAGGAATGATGCTTTTGATGTGTACGCTTCCGAGCGTGATTGTTAGCGTTATCCCGTACTCAAGGCAAAGTTGTTTAAGCCGTTCAATCAATCGTCCTGTGGGGATGACGACAAAGTTCTGATTGTTGCGTTTACCCATGCTGGAACCGTTTTTCTGTCCCTCGTTCCATCCAATAACAAGATTGCCTACGCGGTCATTAAGACACTGATTAATAATGAATCGTGCGGCTTTGTTGACGGCATCACGCATTTGGTTGTTTCGCTTACGCTGTACCCGAAGGGCGATAAATATCTTCGGTATTTGGGAGCCTGATACATATGCATGATTACGCACTAATGCTTGGAACGCGCTTATACCCCACATTCCGCAGGTGCGATCGCCAAACATGATATTTTTGAAGCATGAATGCTTCACTATTAGACATTAGAGTACAAGATATGGAGGAGATTAAGGTATGGTGTCAGACATGATTGATCGGATGAGGTGAGAAGAGTAAATTAACCGAGTAGTGGATACACACCCCGAAAAAATCATGCAGGTAATTGGGACAAAGTAATAATTTTGCCTAAGTGGAAACAGAGAGATGAATTGTACACAAAAACTAGTAAAGAAACTTAACAAAGAAGGTAATATCTTTGACAAGCGGAACTAAAAAACTGGAGAATCCAACGCCGTTCATCAGTAAGGTTAGCAATCTGCTGAACGGTGGCGATCGTTACCAGATGAATCGACATAAAACACTGAAACACCCAACGCAAGGTGAGAGTGGAAGTCGGTTTACCTAACTGATTGTTGATAGTTTGTTTTGCCTGCTTCAAGGCTTGACGTAATGCCCTTTGACCCAAACTGTAAACTAGTAAGCACAAACCCATCACCATTGCTAAGGCAGCCACTCGTTCTGGAGAGTTGAGGAAGATACTGCTTGTAAAAAACATTGGGTCTTTGAGAAAGCGAAACCCACGCTCAGTAGACTGCTGGGCTTTGTACTCTCGCAGTAAGTCGTCGTCGCTTAACTCATTGGCATCCAGGACATTGGTAGCCAAAAGAAACTTTCCAGCCCGCTGCCTTTCGATGGCAATCGCCGTTTGTTTAGATACAACAATGGCACGAACTTGATAGCAGTATGTCAGTTGAGAACCTTTACGGGGTCTGCCACGCTTAGGATGAGCTGAGCGTTCTTTAATCTCTAAGTCAGCTAATTGGTGAAACGGCAACTGAGCTTCAAAGCGTTGGGCAGCAAGTCTGGCGTCAGCAGCACAAGCAAACTCCTGTTGAGACAACAGTCTCAGTTCTGATTCTGCCTTTGATAACTTTTTGGCTATGCGTTTTTCTAGTTGTTGGAGGTCAGCTTTTTGACGAGCTTCACTCTCTACTACTAACCAACGTTGCCGTGCTCCACCATAATCACTGCAACAAGCGGCAATGCGATAACCGGACATTGAACTGTTGACAAAGGCATCTTCCAAAACGTTCTCAAGCAAGAATTTAGCGCTAGTCAGGGTAGTTGGGACTCTTGATACCCAACGTAAATTCTTCATCAGTTGCAGATTCTTCTCAGTGTAGAGTGCAGCATCTGCTACAAACAACGCCTCTATTTGCCACTGTTGTCGAAACTGTTGGAGAATTTGAGCAAACACTTTTTGGTCTCATCATTAGAAAACGTTTTATTGGAGTAATTCGGTATTTATCGCGGCAAAACCGTAACTATAACCATCGTTGCGATGAATGAACGTGACGTGTTTTTGATTAACCGTAATGCGGTTACCATCAATAACAATTTCTACACCTTGCTGTGTAGGGGTTTTGACTCTAGCCTTGTAACGCCCGCTCAAAACGTGCTTGCGGTCTTTTTCTAGCTTGATCCAAACAAAATCACCTGCGGTTGTGTGGGTGTATTCTTTCTTTGCTTCAATGGTCTTGACAATTTTCTTACCTGTAGCAAGGTCTTTCTTGATACTGGTAATAACAGGAAAGCCGCTGGCATTAACACGTCTTGATTGTCTAGAACCGTGACCTTTAGCCACTACTCGCAATGGTTGACAAACTCTAAGATTTACTGAACTGATAGCGTTAACACACGCAGCATCAATCCAATGTTCCTTGGGTAAATTATTTACTACTCGCACCATTTTAGTTGAGGCTGCGTCACAGCTAATAACAGGTAAATCAAACTGCTGTAGCATCTGAACAATAGCTTTTCTTGTTGAATTAACAGCCGCCGTATCACTCAGAGATTTCTTCTGAGTTGCTTTAACCTTTTTCAACACTTCCGGCTTACATTTCAGAAATTCTTCAACAGATTTATTACTTTTTTTCTTGTTACACTTTTCACACGCTAAGGTGAGATTTGCAAAGCGGTCAGATCCTCCTTTAGATTTTGGGTGAATATGTTCAATTTGTAGCGGAACATCTTTAGCTGTGCAGTAAGCGCACTGTCTACCCCACTTTTCTAACAACGCTTCTCGTATGGTATAACCTGCCAGAGTACCTTGCTGGTACTGAATACCTTCAATGTCTGGTGATTCCATCTTTTGCATATCAAATTTAACTTCTTCGATAGCAATTGATGCAATAGGCGCATACTTTATGAGTCGTTTCACCCAAGTTTCAACAGTTAACAATCTGTGGCGCAAGCTAGGTGCTAACCACATAGCTGGCTTTTTCCTATTGAATCGACACATGCGATAGCGCAAATTTCGCGCTCTTCTACCTCGACGATAACCAGCACGACTAATCAAATCTTGCTTAATAGCTTCACCTCGATGTTCTAGCTCCATTCCCCAAATAACTTCGTTAGTTTCTTTAACGACTAAGGAAAAGCCAGTAACTTTGCTACCTGGATCAATGCGTAGTTCTAAATATTTTTCTACTTCATGGTCAACATCCTTATCTAACATTATTACGAAAGGATAGAGACGAAACTTTTTCGCTTTTTCTTTTGATTGAAGAAACCTTGCCCGTGCCGGCGTAGTTGGTTTTAACGGTATTCCGTTTTTGTCAATAACAAATACTGAGTTGGTAATCATTTGATTAACTCTCCCGGAGCGGGGTATGGTTTGCTTTGACAATGCTTAAGGGCTTGTTGATAAGGCGCGGTGTTGCATCGGATAAAGCGACCATGTTCCTACCTCGACGCTTAGAGCGTGAGCGTTCTCTATTAAGTCATAACCCTTAAGCGGACGACCTAGAATAAACAGTTCTAGGCTGAGTCTGGTGTAATCAGCAAGCCAGATTGCTCCAACTTGCTACAGATTAATCCGTTTTATCGATTACTCCGCTTCATTACCATTTGCCACTCTCAAATATAATGGGATATCTCCATCTCCACTGCATATCAAGTCTAAGATAAATTGTTTCAAGTCTGGTCGGTGGTCTCTAGAGTAGCCATATGTAATTTCAATCACTCCTGATTCCGCTTGAGCTTTCTCCGTATTCTTGGCGTACTCTCCATCTACATGAAACGAGCTAGAGTCTAGATGCAAGCTGTCCATTTGTACCCTGAATTTCCGAGCCGCTTGCAAAGCCACACTTACGAATACTTCGGTGAGTCCTGCTGAGTAGAGTTTGTCTAATACTCGCCCTAGGCGGTCATCATTGAGATGTTCTGGGCGAATTTCCTCCCCCAACAGATGCTCCGTAGCTTTACCTACAAAAAATTTTTCAAATAAATACAACGGTGCACTCACAAAGCCCAAGCCATTGATGATCATGGCTTTGACTACTTGACCAGCACTGATGATTTCTTGGGGATGTGTTCCCAGTAGTCGGTTAATTTGATCTACTAGTACAACGCGGCGTAAATAGGGCAACCATTTAAAATCCCTAAAAACCTCATTCCATAATACTTTTGACTTTTGACTTTTGAATGCATGACTTCCGCCTTGCGGTACTAGTTCCATCTCATCAATCATACCTGCCACTATACCGCAGTGATCGATATCTTGTACTCTAATGTCTAATGGTGAAGCATTCATGCTTCAAAAATATCATGTTTGGCGATCGCACCTGCGGAATGTGGGTTATACCCAAACCTACTTACAGCTAATGAATTCGCAAGCTCAAAAAGCACAACAGCACCTAAGTCAAACAGGAGTTTTGACAGTAATTGTTCAAGACAACACCTCCGTTCCGAGGAGTAAATTAACACATGAACATTTTGAACGTTGGTATTCTCAAGGGCAGAAGATTGTTTTTCTTACCTCCTTATAGTCCACAAATGAATCGTATTGAAGATGAGTGGTTGCATCTCAAACGCTCCGGAACTTGCAAGCAGGGTATTCGAGGATGAGTACGAGAAGCGCGATTGCAAAGGTGCCAGTGCCGTAAGTCCTGCGGACAGGCTGCGCCAACGCGCAGCGTCTCGAAGAGAAGGCAATCGCAATTATTGATGGTATAGAAAATAGAGCTACACAGGGTCAGTACCAAGTTGAGCGTTTTACGTTTAATTAGGTTGACCTACTTATCACTTTCGGAAGAGAATAATCTAGAATAGTTACAGCGTAAGACTTTTACAAAAAAATCCTGACTTCAGCCATTCTGTGAGAAAATAAACGCTCAAATGCTCGCTCTATCTACAGTTGAAAATTTGGCTCTTATTTTTCTTTTCCCAGAGTGACAGAAGAGGGATAAACTGGGTGGGCTGTCCAGACCACACCCCACACAAGATTGGATAATTTATCTGTTGGAATACTCTAAGCCCAATGCCTAAAGTGTATGAACTGCGTATAAGATTTCAACATAATTGTGAAGCATTGAGCGAATCTCAAGGCAGCTAAAATACATCTGGTCATATTCCACACGTATGCTTACATCTTCTGACGATGGCTTCATTGAAACAGCAAAATTTAAAGGAAAGTTGAACTTGTCATGAGACCTTCTCCCATTCACCTTCAAGTCAGTTTGCTCGAAAAGACCTTTGGCATTATGGAAAGACATGAAATTAAACGTAGCGAAAAATAACTCCGCCCCAGCACCAGGTTTTAACTGTTGGTCTGATAAAATTTCTAGAAGTGGATATCGAACATAAGGTTCGATATCAATTAGAGATTGCTGCACATTTTTAATTTGTACCTCTTTATCTTCTATAACTTCTTGGCAGAATGGAACAATATTCCAGAACAAGCCCAAAGCTCCAAACGGGTCAGATAATCTTTCTGTCCTACTATTTGAGATAATTCCTACAGAAACCATGTTTTCTTTCATCACAGTACCAATGAGGTCAAGGTAGGTACTCAGGAAAAGTGCTTTCGCAGAAACTTTCAATTTCCGACAGAATTCACGTAAGTCAGCAATGATTTCTGAGTCCAAGTTGTATTCTTCTGCAACAGCTTCTACTTGCTCTACTGAAGTGGTTAACGGCTTTAATGGTTTATATGTATAGTTTTTCAAGTGAAGCTTCCAGAAATTTGATGCGTCTGGTGAGCCAAGAATCTCTTTCTCCAAAGCGACAAATTCCTTATGCACATTGGCAGCAGGGGATACTGTTATTTCTTCTCCTTTCTTAAGAGCCAAATAGAACTCATACAGTTGGTTGAGAAATTCAATATTGCTCCAACCATCTATAATTGCATGATGAGTTGACATGAAGAATTCAAATTTATTCTTTGCTTTGCAAAAAATATTGAATCTAAAAAGTGGCTCATTGGAATCTTCAACGTTGAACAAATTTTGCCTATCTTGCTTCACCACCTCATTAACATAACTTTCTTGTTCATCCGCTTTCATGTGACTAATGTCATGCTCATTGATGGAAAATCTCAGATTTTTTTTGACCACCTGAACTGCTGGTTTTCCGTTTTGAGTGATAAATACCGTTCTCAAAGCCGGATGTTTTTGCACGCTTATTTCTAATGCTTTCTTAAAGGCAATCAAAGAAAGATTGTCATCATAGATATCGTATGAATGCTGGCAATGGTAAACCCCCATCTTTTGATGGTCATTTGCGTAATGATGCAACATAAACTCCTGCATTTTGGCAAGAGGATATGCTGATTCTATATCTGAGGGAAGTAACTCAGATATTTCCTTTGGAAGTTCTAATAAGTGTAGGGGTACAGAAGCGTTATTTTCCTGACGCTGGTCATTATTTATTGGTTGAGCAAAGCTATGAATGGTTTCAGATACATCAGGTGTGTCGCCCCCTGCATCAGCAGATAAACAATGAGCGATTAGCGATCGCAAGCTTGCTGCAAAATCTTGGGCGAGACTTTCAATTGTGGCACGTTTGTGAAAGTTCTCGCTGTATGTCCAATCCAGTTGTAACTGACTTTCTACTACGAGTCCGTTAATAGCTAGCAAATGACTGCGACTTCCTTGCTCGCTTTGTTGTGAACCGACTGATTCAGGGGCTAGTTTGAAGAAAGAATTTTCTTGCATTCCCGAATCCAATTGCCCCAGGTAGTTGAAACTTACCTCAGCTTGTGGTAAAGCTTGCAGTGTGGAGGTAATTTCCGCATCCCCACTCAAATAGCGCAGCAAACCGTAGCCGATGCCTCGGTTGGGTATGGCACGGAGTTGTTCTTTGATAGACTTAATTGCATCTCCTAGATTGTCTGTTGCTTTTAACTCTAAAAGCACGGGGAAGATTGTCGTAAACCAACCAACTGTGCGCGATAAATCCACATCTTCAAAAATATCTTCCCGCCCATGACCTTCGAGGTCAAGTAACACAGAGTTATTGCCAGTCCACTTACCTAAAACCTGCACCAGAGCAGTCAGAAGGATATCATTGATCTGAGTTTTATAAGCTTTGGGAACTTCCTGCAAAAGAGCGCGGGTTTCGCCCGGTGAAAGCAACACTGATACTGTGCGAGCAGATGCTACAGTGTTAGCACCGAACGCATTGTCCACTGGTAAACGGCTTATCTGTGTGCGTGAAATGCCTTGCCAATAAGTCAGTTCTTTCTTTGTGCTGTCTGAACGCGCGTAAGAAGTTAGTTGCGTAGCCCAGTGTTTAAAAGACGTTGTCTTGGGGGGAAGCTGAATTTTTTCGCCACGACTGAGTTGCTGATAAGCACAAAGCAAATCATCTAACAAAATCCGCCAAGAAACGCCGTCCACTGCTAGGTGGTGGATGACTATTAGCAGTCGGCTTGGTTTATCACTACCCAGAGCAAAAAGCGCTACTCGCATTAGTGGTCCAGAAGAGAGGTTCAAGCTGGCTTGTAGCGAAGCAGCGGTGGATTCGATAGCAGCTTTTTGCTCTGCTGAAGGTATTGCTGATAAATTTACATAAGAAAAAGGAATGGTATCATCAGGGGTAGTGTTCATCTGTTCCCAATTTGAGCCAGACTGCACAAAACGTAAGCGCAGCGCATCATGATGCACCAATAATTGTTGCACCACTTGCGACAACAAAGCGGGGTCGAATGTTTGCGGTACTTCTAGTAGAAATGACTGGTTGAAGTGGTGAGGTTCTGGTAGATTTTGTTCAAAAAACCAATGTTGGATGGGTGTTAGAGGTAACAAACCACTGACCAGCCCTTGTTCTGCCCTGGTCGTTTGAGTAGCGTTCGCTACTGCTGCCAACTCAGCAATTGTCAGGTGTTCAAATATCTGTTTAGCAGTCAGTTGCAGTCCAGCCTGTTTGGCTTTAAAAATAATCTGAATGCTGAGAATGGAATCCCCGCCCAGTTCAAAGAAGTTATCATGGATGCCAACTTGCTCCAGGTGCAGAACCTCACGCCAGATTTTGGCTAGTATTTCTTCAGACTCTGTGCGCGGTGCGACTAGATCTGTTTCTCGTTCATGACGTGTTGTATCAGGCTTCGGTAACGCCCGACGATCTAGCTTGCCATTAGGGCTAAGCGGCAGGGCATCCAACATTACAAAGGCAGATGGTACCATGTAATCTGGCAGTTTCTGTTTGAGGAAGGAGCGCAACTCGCTCATTGTCACTGCTGTGCGTGTATCGGGTACGACATATGCGACTAAGCGCTTTTCTCCTGGAGCATCCTCGCGGACGATGGTGACGCAAGAGTTGACATCAGGGTGTTGAGTTAGTACTGCTTCGATTTCTCCTAGCTCAATGCGGAAACCACGTATTTTTACCTGGAAGTCAACGCGACCAATGTACTCTATGCTGCCATCGCTTAAGTACCGGGCTAAATCACCAGTTTTGTACAGGCGAGAACCTGGTTCTGAACTAAAGGGGTTGGGAATGAATTTTTCGGCTGTCGTTTCCGGGCGGTTGAGGTAGCCTCGTGCTAAACCCACACCACCGATGTGCAGTTCTCCCGGTACCCCGGTAGGTACTGGTTGTAAGTGCCGGTCGAGGATGTAAATTTGTGTATTGGCTATAGCCCGACCAATCGGTACTGTCAAGAGTTCGCTGTCTGGTTGGCATTGCCAATAGGTGACGTCAATTGCCGCTTCTGTCGGACCGTAGAGATTGTGTAAACTGCACCCCAGACGCGCAAAAAACTTTTCTTGGAGTTCTTTTGGCAGTGCTTCTCCACTACAGAACACTTGCCGCAACGAAATGCAACTTTCCAGACTTTGTTCTTCCAAGAACACTTGTAGCATTGAGGGGACGAAATGCAGTGTGGTAATCTGCTGCTGAGCAATCAGCTTCACCAGATACGCACTATCTCGATGTCCTCCCGGTTGCGCCACCACTAGACGTGCGCCAGTCATTAATGGCCAGAAAAATTCCCACACCGAGACATCAAAGCTGAACGGGGTTTTCTGTAAGATGCGATCGTCTGGTGTGATTTGGTAAGCTTGCTGCATCCACACCAAGCGATTGCAAATCGCCTGATGAGTGTTCATTGCTCCTTTCGGCTTGCCAGTAGACCCCGAAGTGTAAATCACATAAGCCAGATGATGGGGTAACACGACTGAGTGTGGATTTTCTGCGCTTGACTCACTAATAGCTTGCCAGTTTGTATCCAAACACACCAGTTGCGCCTGCTGTTCTGCAAGCCTTGCTACTAATTTTTCCTGGGTCAACAGCACTTTGACCTGGCTGTCTTCTAGCATATATGCCAAGCGTTCTTCTGGATACTCTGGGTCGATTGGCACATAAGCTCCACCCGCCTTGAGAATGCCCAGCAATCCTACTACCATCTCCACAGAACGCTCTAGACACACACCGACCAACACTTCCGGTCCCACGCCCAATGCCTGTAAGTAATGCGCCAGTTGATTGGCGCGTGTGTTTAATTCACTGTAGGTGAGGCGTTGTTCTTCAAATACCACTGCAATCGCATCTGGTGTCTTCTGCACCTGTTCCTCAAACAAGGAATGCAGACACTTTTCTTGAGGATAAGGAGCCTGTGTATTGTTCCACTCGATTAGGATCTGATGTTGTTCAGTGGCACTTAACAGTGGTATGTGCGACAGCTTTTGGTCGGGATTGGCGACTAGACCCTCCAAGAGAGCTTGGAAATGACCCACCATTCGTGTCACACTCGCACTCTCAAAACGCTGACTATCATAGATGAAGCGCAACGACAATTGCACACCCGGCTGAGCGATGACTGTGAGTGGATAGTTGTTCCTCTCAAAGGCACGAACATCACTGATTTGCAACTTCTGGGAGTTCTCTTCTAAAGCCGTATCTACCGGATAATTCTCAAACACCACAATGCTTTCAAACAACGGCAGCCCTTGCGGCACATCACTCATGCGCTGAATCTGTACCAGTGGAGTGTACTCGTAAGTACTGATTTCAACTTGTAGCTTGTGTATTTGCTTGAGCCAAGGTAGAACTGTGTCCTCACCCGAGAGTCCTACCCGCATCGGCAGAGTATTGATAAATAGCCCAACTATCGACTCTACGCCTGTTATGGGGGCTGTACGACCTGAGACAGTCACGCCGAAAACTACGTCGGTTTCGCCACTGTATCGCAAAAGAAGTAAAGCCCAAGCTGCTTGCACTAAGGTGTTCAACGTCAGTTGATATTTCCTTGCGAAAGACACCAGCGCGGAAGTTGCTTCACTTGATAGCAGAAGAATCTCCTCGCTATAGCTTTGTTGCAAGGACTTGCTGTGGTATGCTTTATCAATTACGAGCGGTGTTGGTGCCGTCACACCCTGTAGTGTTTGCCGCCAAAATTCTTCGGCAACTTCTAAGTTCTGCTTCTGTAACCAAGCAATGTAGTCGCGGTAGGAACGACTCGGTGGCAGTTGTAACTCTTGCCCCACAGACAATGCTTCGTAAAAGCGCAGCACTTCAAGGAATACCAATGGCAGTGACCACCCATCTAGAAGTATGTGGTGATAACTCCACACAAATTGGTAGACGTCATCTGACATTTGAATCAGGAAAAGACGCATCAGTGGTGCTTTGGTCAGTTGAAAGCCACGATGGCGATCTGACTCCAGAAACGCTTGTAGTTGTTGTTGCTGCTCATCCGCAGATAACCCGATCCAAGAATGGATCTCTAATGGTAGTTTTACTTGTCGGTACACCACCTGTAGCGGCTGGTCTTGGCGTTCCCAAATGAAAGCAGTTCGCAAGACCACATGCCGCGCTACCACTTGCTGCCATGCCGCACTGAATGCCTCAACATCCAGATTTCCTGTAAAAGTACAACTAAATTGCTGACAATACACCCCTGAAGAAGGAGCATAAAGGGTATGGAACAGCATTCCCTGCTGCGTTGGAGATAGTTGATAAATATCTTGAACGTTATTCTTTTTCATTTATTTATCTCAAGTTAAATTTAATATTTAGCTTTCTGCTGCGGAGCCTGCAAAAAACCACTACGAATGTAGTATGACAAGTAGGTGCTCAGCAATTCTGCACTGACTGATGGACAGTTGATAGAGGTTCCCGCAAGCCCACTGAGCGTATTCTGACAGTCGAACTTGACAGAGTCATCGGGTGCTGACTCTGCAAAAAAAGGTATTAATGGGTATAATGCATTGTCTGAGGAATGCTCCGCAACCTTGAGCAGATCTGCTCGCCATTGATCGTAGGAAATGACCTCAAGCGAGAAACCAAAAGAGCACAGCCAAGTCATAACGTTGCTCCAGTGGGCTGGATGGGGATTAACCACATGAAAAGTTTCCCCCAGAAATTTTTTTTGCCTTGATAAATGAACGATACATTTGCTCGTATAGTCCACAGGAGTCAGATCCATCACCATGTTGAAATCCGGAAAACTTCCAAGTTGAACACAACCTTTGATCATTCTAAAGAGGAGGTCATTTGTATTAGAGGTTCCGGTTTGGCTGTGTCCTGATACTCTTCCTGGTCGATAAATACTCACAGGAAGTCCTCTAGTGCGTGCGATTGTGACTAACTTTTCCGCCACCCATTTACTCTGCTCGTAGCCACCTGCAAGATGACCACGATCTAAAGAGTCATTTTCTCGGAAGATATGCTCTTTAGACAAGCCCTCCTCCCAGGGGAAAACGGAAAAGGTAGAAATATAATGTACGGGTTTGAGTTTAATTTGGCTTGCCAATCTCAGGACTTCCTGAGTTCCAAGAACATTAGCTGCCTTCAGTTTCGGGTACGGATCGATGAAATTAACTAATGCCCCATTATGATAAATGACATCTATCGTACTTGCTAATGTTTGAAACTGTCGCTCGTCTAAACCAAAAAGTGGCTGCGATAAATCACCGATAACTGAGATAATTCTGGAACTAAAACATTCATTCCAGAGTAAGTAGGATTGAAGATTTGCTTGGATCTTCTTTTTGCCTTCTTCCACATTAGAGGAGCGTACCAAGCAATAAATGTCAGCATCAGTCTGCTGTAGGAGTTCACTCAGTAGAAAAGCTCCCAGAAAACCTGTTGCCCCAGTCAGAAAGATATATGCTGGCTGTGCGCTCTGCTCAACAGCTATGCCTTCCGGGCGGATTGTCTCATCCAAAACGGCTTCTGTATTGAGATCTCTGACAGATGTTGTGGCAGTAGCAGTCGGTTTGCAGTTACGAACATTATCAACCACTTCAGCCATTGCTGCAACTGTAGGTGTTTCGAGCAGGGCGTGTAAGGACAATTCTAGTTTGAACGTATTTCGGACGCGGAAGACCAATTGAGTTGCTGTCAGGGAATGACCACCAAGGTCAAAGAAATTGTCATAAACACTAACTCGCTCGAGCCGAAGCACTTGAGTCCAGATTTCAGCGAGTACTTCCTCAGTTGGTGTGCGGGGAGCGACAAAAGTTGTTTCTAGTTCCGGTTGTGCCGACTCAGGGTTTGGTAGTGCCTTGCGGTCGAGTTTGCCATTGGGTGTCAGTGGTAGGGCATCAAGCACCACGAAAGCACTCGGTACCATGTATTCAGGTAGCTTTTGTTTGAGGAAGGAGCGCAGGTCACTAATTGTAGGTACGAGCTCTTGATGCGGGATAATATAAGCTACTAAACGTTTGTCGTCCCCGATGTCTTCTTTGGCGATGACCGCAGTTTCTCGCACATTTGGGTGTTGGTTGAGTAAAGCTTCAATTTCCCCCAGCTCGATCCGAAATCCCCGTATTTTCACTTGTTCGTCAATCCGTCCCAGGTATTCCAAATTGCCATCTGGTTTCAAGCGAACCAAGTCCCCAGTTTTATACAAGCGTTCCCCAGCCTTGTTTTTAAAAGGGTTGTGAATGAACTTTTCAGATGTAAGTTCTGGTCGATTGAGATAACCACGGGCTAACGATACACCACCGATGTGTAGTTCTCCAGGAACTCCTACAGGAACTGGCTTTTGGTGTTTGTCTAAAACGTAAAATTGCGTGTTGGCAATTGGGCGACCGATAGAGACGGTGCTGTCAGCGCAAGAAGCGCTGTTGAGAGTCTCCACCTTGTGAGCAGCTGACCAAATGGTGGTTTCTGTAGGACCGTATAGATTCCACAGTTCAGTGCATCGTTCTAGCAACCGATCAGCGAGCTCGCGCTTGAGTGCTTCACCGCCACAGAGAATTTTCAATTGTCTACTGTCGTGCCATCCTGATGCTAGAAGTAGCCGCCAAGTTGCTGGAGTGGCTTGCATAACTGTAGCACCACAGGATGACAGACGCTTTAACAACTCGGTTCCATCAGTAGCAACTTCGCGACTGACTACGACTACACTTGCGCCCACAAGCAGCGGTAAGTACAATTCCAGTGCGGCAATATCAAAAGATAATGTGGTGACTGATAAAAGGATATCTCTCTGGCTCAGCCCTAGAGTCAGGTGCATGCTATTTAAGAAGTTAACCAAAGCACCATGCAGAATTTGAACTCCTTTTGGTTTGCCAGTGGAGCCGCTTGTGTAAATTACATAAGCCAAGTGTTCGGGTGTTACCTTGCTTTGGGAATTGCCTTCGCTTTCTCGAGCAATCTCTTGCCAGTCGGCATCCAAGCATACTACCTTAGCTTTAAGTTCTGGCAATGTTGCCATCAACCGCTCTTGGGTTAGCAGCACTGGCACACTGGCGTCTTCTAGCATAAATGCTAAGCGATCGCGCGGGTAGGCTGGGTCTAAAGGCACGTAAGCTCCACCCGCCTTAAGAATACCCAGAAGCCCCACGACCATGGACAACGAGCGTTCTACACACAGACCGACTAACACTTCTGGTTCCACACCTAATCTCTGTAGGTGGTGCGCCAATTGATTAGCTTTTGCGTTCAGTTCGCTGTAGGTGAGGCGTTGGTCTTCAAACACCACTGCCACCGCATTGGGTGTCTTCTGGACTTGTTGCTCAAACAATTCATGAATACACAAATGTTTTGGATAATCCGCCTGCGTATTGTTCCATTCGCTCAGTATTTGATTGTGTTCGGCGGCACTTAACATCTCCAGGTGCGATAGCTTTTGGTGGGGATTGGCGATTAGACCCTGTAGCAGAGTTTGGAAATGCCCCATCATCCGTGTGACACTTGCACTTTCAAAGCGCTGAGAATCGTAGATGAACCGCAACGACAATTGTACTCCGGGCTGGGCTATTACCGTTAATGGATAGTTAGTCCTCTCGAAGGTACGAACATCACTTATGTGCAAATTCTGCGAATGCTCCTGTAAAGCCCCATCTACCGGATAATTCTCAAACACCACAATGCTTTCAAACAACGACAGCCCTCGCGGCACATCACTCAGCCGTTGAATCTCTACCAGTGGCGTGTACTCGTAAGTACTCATTTCCACCTGTAGCTTCTGTATCTGCTTGAGCTTTGGTAGAACTGTGTCCTCATCCGACACTCCCACCCGCATCGGCAGGGTATTGATAAACAGTCCAACTATCGATTCCACGCCTGTTATGGCTGGGGAACGACCTGAGACAGTCACGCCGAACACCACGTCGGTTTCGTCACTGTATCGCCACAGTAGTATTGCCCAAGCTGCTTGTACTAAGGTGTTCAACGTCAGTTGATGCTGCCGTGCAAACGACACTAGAGCAGAAGTTGCTTCAGTTGATAGCGAAACAACCTGCTCGCCGTAGCTTTGTTGCAAGGACTTGCTGTGGTGTGGTTTATCGACTACCAACGGCGTTGGTGCAGTCACCCCGCGAAGTGTTTGCCGCCAAAATTGTTCGGCAGTTTCCAATTTCTGCTTCTGTAACCAGGCAATGTACTCCCGGTAGGAACGACTTGGTGGCAGGTGTAACTCTTTCCCCACAGACAATGCTTGGTAATAGGCTAGCACTTCGGTGAATACCAACGGCAGTGACCACCCATCTAAAAGTATATGGTGATAACTCCAGACAAATTGGTAGACATCCTCTGACATTTGAATCAGGCTCAGGCGCATCAGTGGTGCCTGGGTCAGTTGGAAGCCCCTGTGTTGGTCTTGTTCTATAAAACTCGCCAGTTGTTGTTGCTGCTCCTGTGGAGATAAACCGAGCCAAGAATGAATCTCTAATGGTAGTTTCACCTGCCGATACACTACCTGTAGCGGCGCATCTTGGCGTTCCCAAATGAAAGCAGTCCGCAAGACGACATGCCGCGCTACGACTTGCTGCCATGCGGCATCGAATGCCTCCACATCCAAATATCCTGTAAAAGTACAGCTAAACTGCTGGCAATACACCCCTGATTCTGAAGCATAAAGGGTGTGGAACAGCATCCCCTCCTGCACTGAGGATAATGGATAGATATCGGCAATATTTTTCCAGTTGGTTTTGCCGATCGCTTGCCTTGGCACAACATTGCTCAACAATTGCTCGAGTTCAACATTGTTGAGTTGTGCGAGTGGAAAATCACTTGGAGTATAACCACCAGCTTCAGGAGCCAAGCAATGAGCAATCAGCCCGCGCAACGCTTGCAAAAACTCGTGAGCGATGCGCTCGATGGTGCTGGAGTGGTGTAAGTTCTCACTGTATGTCCAATCCACGCGCAACTGAGAGTCAAAGATAATGCTATTGACCTCAAGTAGATGAGTGCGGTGATTCAGGGAGCTGCGGCTAGGACCGCTCGATTCGTTGGCAAGTTTGAACAGTGCTGATGATTGTAACACCGAATCAAATTGACCCAAATGGTTGAAGACAATCTGGGCTGGTCCTTGATGAGTAAGTTGGGCAATGGTTTCGGTGTCGGAGAGTAGATAGCGCAACCAGCCATAGCTCATCCCTTGCTGGGGAATGCGACGCAGTTGCTCTTTGATGGACTTTAACGCCTCTCCTGGATGGTCTGTTGCTTTGTGTAAGACCACCGGAAAGATAGTGGTAAACCATCCCACAGTCCGAGATATATTAACATTTTCCAAAATCTCTTCGCGTCCGTGTCCTTCCAAGTTGAAGAGCACGTGAGTTGATTGTGTCCAATCGGCTAACACTTGCACCAAAGCGGCGAGCAACACGTCGTTGATTTGCGTGTTGTACGCTTTTGGCACCTCTTGCAGTAATGCACGCGTTTCTTCAACTGACAACGACATCGACACTGTACGTGCAGATGCTTCGGTGTTTGCACCGCCTGGATAATCAACTGGGATATTCCCTACTTGCTGTTTTGATTGTAAGAGCCAAAAATCCCGGTGGTGTTGCAAATCTTGTGATTGTACATACTCCCACTGCAGTTGCGCCCAATCTTTAAACGATGTGGTTTTGGCTGGCAGTTGTATCGCCCCACCCGCACTCAGTTGGCTATAGGCGACTTGCAAATCTTCTAACAAAATCCGCCACGACACTCCATCCACTGCCAAGTGGTGAATGACGATCAACAGTCTTGAGTTTAACTCAACACCGAGATTGAACCACACCACTCGCACCAGTGGTCCTGTGGATAAATTTAAACTGCCTTGGAGTTCCGCCGCTTTTGCTTCGATTGCTGCAGGTTGTTGTGCTTGTGGAAGTGCAGATAAATCTACCATCGTAAATGGCACCGTCTCATCCACAAGGGCATTTATTTGTTGCCAACCAGAATCGGTTTTCTCAAAACGCAAGCGCAACGCATCGTGATGCACTAACATTGAATGCACCACTTGCTGTAGGCGATTTGGCTCGCTCCCCGGTGGCATTTCCAGCATAACCGCTTGGTTCCAGTGTCCTGGGGCGCTGAAATTCTGCTCGAAAAACCACTGCTGAATGGGTGTGAGTGGCAATGTGCCGCTCACCACACCTTGTTGAGCCTGAATTGCCCCAGTTGTTCCTACGACTGCTGCTAATTCCGCAATCGTTTGATACTCAAACATCTGCTTGGCACTCAGTTGCACGCCGACACTATTGGCTTTGGCAATGATTTGAATACTGAGAATCGAATCGCCACCGAGTTCAAAGAAGTTATCATGGATGCCCACCGACTCAATGCCCAGCACCGATGCCCAAATGCTTGCCAGTCTTTCTTCGGTCGGTGTTCTCGGGGCGACAAAACGGCGCGAGAGTTCGGGTTGCCATGATGGTTTGGGTAGTGCTTTCCGGTCTAATTTGCCGTTAGGTGTGAGTGGTAGGGCATCAAGCACCATGAAACCACTTGGTACCATGTATTCTGGTAACTTTTGTTTGAGGAAAGCACGCAACTCGCCGCTCTGTGGTGCTGGCTGCTCATGCGCGACGAGGTATGCGATCAACCTAGTAGAACCGACCGACTCTTGTGTGGCAATGACCACAGTTTGTTGCACATTTGGGTGTTGGCTCAGTACCGCCTCAATTTCGCCCAACTCAATGCGGAAGCCACGGATCTTCACCTGATGATCAATCCGACCGAGGTACTCAATGTTACCATCAGCTTGATAGCAGACTAAATCTCCGGTTTTGTAGAGGCGTTCGCCTTTGCCCGCAAACGGGTTGGGAATAAATTTTTCTGCTGTCAACTCCGGACGGTTAAGGTAGCCACGCGCCACACCCACCCCGCCAATGTGCAACTCGCCTGCCACACCCACTGGTACTGGTTGATTGTCGCGATCAAGGATGTAAATTTGTGTATTGGCTATAGCCCGACCAATGGGCACACTCAACAGTTCGCTGTCTGGTTGGCATTGCCAATATGTTACGTCTATTGCCGCTTCTGTCGGTCCGTAGAGATTGTGTAAATTGCATCCCAGCCGCGCAAAAAACTTTTCTTGCAGTTCTTTTGGCAGTGCTTCTCCACTACAAAATACTTGCCGCAACGAAATGCAACTTTCCAGATTTTGTTCTTCCAAGAACACCTGTAGCATTGAGGGCACGAAATGCAGTGTGGTAATCTGGTGTTGAGCAATCAGCTTCACAAGATTTGCACTGTCTCGATGTCCTCCCGGTTGTGCCACGACTAGACGCGCTCCAGTCATTAATGGCCAGAAGAATTCCCACACCGAGACATCAAAGCTGAAGGGAGTTTTCTGTAAGACGCGATCGCCCTGTGTCATTTGATAAGCTTGCTGCATCCATAGCAAGCGATTGCAAACAGAGTGATGAGTGTTCATCGCTCCTTTTGGCGCTCCTGTAGACCCTGAAGTGTAGATCGCATAAGCGAGGTGATGGGGTAACACGACCGAGCGTGGATTTTCTGCGCTTGACTCACTGATAGCTTGCCAGTTTGTATCCAAACACACCAGATGCGCCTGCGGCTGTGCTAGCTTAGCCAGTAATTTTTCCTCGGTCAACAGCACCTTAACCTGGCTGTCTTCTAGCATATATGCCAGACGTTCTTGCGGGTACTCTGGATCTAAAGGCACGTAAGCTCCACCCGCCTTGAGAATGCCCAGCAGTCCCACAACCATGGACAGCGATCGCTCTAGACACACACCGACCAACACTTCCGGTCCCACACCCCATGCTCGTAGGTAGTGCGCCAATTGATTAGCTCTTGTGTTCAACTCACAGTAGGTGAGGCGTTGGTCTACTCTACGAGAAGCCGCGCAAAGCGCGTCTACAAACACCACTGCTACTGCATTAGGTGTTTTCTGGACTTGTTGCTCAAACAAAGTATGCAGACACAAATCTTGGGGATAATTTGCTTGAGTTTTGTTCCATTCGACCAGTATTTGATTTTGTTCGGCACCACTTAACAGTGGTATGCGCGACAGCTTTTGGTTGGGATTGGCGACTAAACCCTGTAGCAGAGTTTGGAAATGCCCCATCATCCGTGTCACACTCGCACTATCAAAACGCTGAGTATCGTAGATCAAGCGCAACGACAATTGTGCTCCGGGCTGGGCAATGAGAGTGAGTGGATAGTTGTTCCTCTCAAAAGCACGAACATCACTGATGTGCAAATTCTGTGAGTGTTCCTGTAAAGCCGCATCTTGCGGATAATTCTCAAACACCACAATGCTTTCAAACAACGGCAGCCCTCGCGGCACATCACTCAGCCGTTGAATCTCCACCAGTGGCGTGTATTCGTAAGTAGTGATTTCAACTTGTTGCTTGTGTATTTGCTTGAGAATAGGTAGAACTGTGTCCTCATCCGACACTCTCACCCGCATCGGCAGGGTATTGATAAATAACCCAACTATGGACTCCACACCTGTTATGGCTGGGGAACGACCTGAGACAGTCACCCCAAACACCACGTCAGTTTCGCCACTGTATCGTGAGAGCAGTAAAGCCCAAGCTGCTTGCACTAAGGTGTTCAACGTCAGTTGATGCTGTTGTGCAAACGACACCAGCGCTGTTGTTGCTGCACTTGATAGTTCCAGAATCTCCTCACTGTAGCTGCTTTCGCTTTGTTGCAAAGACTTCCTTTGCTGTGGTTTCTCGACTACTAAGGGCGTTGGTGCAGTCACACCCTGGAGTGTTTGCCGCCAAAATTGTTCGGCAACTTCCAACTTCTGCTTCTGTAACCAAGCAATGTACTCGCGGTAGGAACGACTCGGTTGCAGGTGTAACTCTTTCCCCAAAGACTTTGCTTGGTAACAGTTCAGCACTTCGCTGAGTACCAACGGCAGCGACCACCCATCTAAAAGTATGTGGTGATAACTCCAGACAAACTGGTAGACATCTTCTGACATTTGAATGAGCAGAAGACGCATCAGTGGTGCTTTGGTCAGTTGAAAGCCGTGCTGGCGATCCGACGCCAGAAAGTCTTGTAGCTGCTGTTGCTGTTCATCCGGAGATAGTCCCAGCCAAGAATGGATCTCTAGTGGTAGTTTCACCTGTCGGTACACCACCTGTAGCGGCACATCTTGGCGTTCCCAAATGAAAGCAGTTCGCAAGACGACATGCCGTGCTACGACTTGCTGCCATGCTGCGTTAAAAGCCTCCACATCTAGAGAGCCTGTAAAAGTACAACTGAATTGCTGACAATACACCCCAGAAGAAGGAGCGTAAAGGGTGTGGAATAGCATCCCCTGCTGCATTGGGGATAGTTGATAAATGTCTTGAATATTATTCTTTTTCATTTAATGTTTATCTTAACTTAAATTTAATATCTGGTACAAAATTACACAAGCTCGTAGTTGCGCTTTAGCGCTAAAGCACAACTACAAGCCTAAGAGTACGATACGAATTTATCAAATGTAGTACTTAGCTTGATTGTGCTAATTTTTCCATTTGCTGACGCAAGCTAAGTGGTCTCATATCAGTCCATACTTCCTTGATGTAATCTAGGCATTCTGCCTTTGTCCCGCTTTTACCAACATCTTTCCAACCCAAAGCATTTTCCCGCTCACTCGGCCAAATTGAGTACTGTTGTTCGTGATTGACAACAACTTTGTAGATAGTTTTGTCTTCAAGGTCATTCCAATTCATAGTTACTCCAAAAAAAATTGACAGTTAGTTTGCTTGTGCCAGCACTATGCACGCTATTTACTTGCATACACAGGCTGTTATTTAGTGAGAGATAACATTTGGTAGCTCCGTTTCTACCCGTCGCAAGCGTGGAGAAAGATAGCAGGTAAGAATTGCTACTATCAAGAGCATTCCCATGATGATGAATAGCAAGCCAATGCCACGTCCCGCTCCGACACCAATTATCTTTCCAACACTGCCTGCTAACGGTCCATTAATGGTAAGCATAGGCTCAAACACACGGTCAGCTAGAGGTCCAGCAACTAGGTAAGCAAGCAGCAGGGATAAATTAATCAGCATTCGGTTGACAGCGAAGACTCTTGCCCGCACATCAGACGCTATTTTGCTCTGAAAAATGGCTTGCCTAGAACTGACAACGATCGGCAGACTGAAGAAGTGAACGAAAATGGCAACAGTACACAGCACAACATCACGACGCAACCCAGCTAGCAGCATACATATCCCACCTAATAGCATAAACCCGAGTACGTTATATATGCGACGCTTCCCTCCACCCCAAGTGCTGATGAATGCTGTGCCAAGTATCATGCCGCTGCCACCGATGGACAGCATTGTGCCAAGTACAGCGGTTGAGGTGAAGGAAAGGAACAGTGGTGTCGATAGCACAACGGCAATTCCCTCAACAAAATGGTAGACACAGTTAAGAATTAATAACCAAAACAAACCAGGTCGAGTTGTGATAAAATTCCAGCCTAACAAGGTATCATGCCATAGTAAGTTTTTCGACACTTCGGCTTTTGTTGTAGTTACAGGTTTGGGTAGCCGAACCAGCAAGAGCATCACAAGGCAGAAAACGAAGGTAATTGCGTCAAGTATAAAGATACCTTGAATCTGAATCGTTACTAGCAGAAAGCCTCCTAGCACTGGCGAAATGAGCTGTCCGACAGCTAAGCCTAGTTGGAACATTCCATTGGCACGAACTAAATGCTGCGGTGGTACAAGCTGTGTGATCACAGCATCATAAGCAGGCCCCTGCAAGGCGTTGAAAGCGGAACTAGCAGCCGTAGCGATGTAGATATGCCAGATTTCAAGATGTCCAATGAAAAATAGCAGTGCAAGCGAAAAAATGCTCAACCCAGATCCACAATTGCTTAAAATTATTAGCTTGCGTCGGTTCCGCCGATCCCCAAGCGCACCCGCAAGTGGGGAGATGATGATGTTTGGTAGCATATGCAGCACAGAAATCAGCGCAAACTGAGTGACTGAGTTCGTATTTTGATACACCCATATACTTAAAGCAAAGCCAGTCAAGCCAGAGCCAAGGAAAGATACCAGTTGTCCAATCCAGATGATTATAAAAGTCCGCATTTTTCGGTTACTTAATTATCTGCCTGTGCCTGTTCAATGCAGGGTTTCAATTGTTCTGCCAGAACTTGGATGTTGGGTTTGGAAAGTGATCTTTTTTATTTAGCTCTCTACCTCCTCTTGCAATTGTGCAAATAACTCGTCAAGGTCTAATTGGCTTAAGCCCGCTGCGGGAAAATCAGTTGGAGTGTAACCACCAGCTTCAGGAGCCAAACAATGAGTAATGAGTGCGCGCAACGCTTGCAAAAACTCGTGTGTCAGACTCTCAATTGTGCTTGAGTGGTGTAAGTTCTCACTGTATGTCCAATCCACGCGCAACTGAGCGTCGATGATGATGGTATTAACCTCAAGCAGATGGCTGCGGTAATTTCGAGGGCTACGGCTAGGACCGCTTGATTCACTAGCTAATTTGAAAATCTCACTTGTCTGTACAACGCCGTCAAATTGACCCAAATGGTTGAATACGACCTGGGCTTTTGGTTGGGCTTGGAGTTGGGCGACAGTGTCTGCATCGTCTAGTAGATAGCGCAGCCAGCCATAGCTAATCCCTTGCTGCGGAATGCGACGCAGTTGCTCTTTAATTGACTTTAACAGAGACCCGGGCTCGTCTGTTGCTTTGTGTACGACCACCGGAAAAATCGTGGTAAACCATCCCACAGTGCGTGAGACATTGACCGAATCCAAGAAATCTTCTCGTCCGTGTCCTTCCAAGTTGAACAGCACATGATTTGATTGTGTCCAATCGGCTAACACCTGCACCAAAGCTGTGAGCAACGCGTCATTGATTTGTGTGTTGTACGCTTTTGGCACTTCTTGCAGTAATGCACGCGTTTCTTCAACTGACAACTGACAAGACACTGTACGTGCAGATGCTTCGGTGTTTGCACCGCCTGGATAATCAACTGGGATATTCCCTACTTGCTCAAGTGATTGTAAGAGCCAAAAATCCCGGTGGTGTTGCAGATCTTGTGATTGTACATAGGAAAACTGCAGTTGCGCCCAATCTTTAAATGATGTGGTCTTGGGTGGCAGTTGTATCGCCCCACCCGCACTGAGTTGGCTGTAGG